>JBEAPQ010000057.1:0-6911 GCA_041164325.1 Planctomycetota bacterium
CACGCCTGGGCGAGCACGAGCCCGACCCGCGGCGGCGGTGCGTCGACTGCGCTGGCCGCGCGCAGCAGCTCCAGCCCCAGATCGGTGCGGGAGTCGCGCAGGCTCGAAAGCGCGGCGACCGCCAGATGGGCGGGTTGGCCGCTCCGCTCCGCCACGCGTGCCAGGACGTCGACGCCGTCGACGAACGGCTCGGGTGCGGGCGGGCGGTCGCCGACGGTGCCGAGCCGGTCGTGCACCGCGTCGGCAGGAAGTTCTTCGAGACCCTGCAGGGGGCGGCCGAGCGCGTCGACGTAGCGCAGTCCGACCGCGTGGCCGCTGTCGAAGTTGGTCTTCACCAGCACGTGGTTGGCGCCGGCGTCGAGCGTCGCCGGAATCCGGACCGCCTCGCCGGGCCATGCCGCCAGCCGGTCGATGGTGGCGAGGCGCGTGCCGTTGAGGAACAGCTCGAACGACCCGCCACACACGACCTCGAGGTAGCACGCGGTCGGAACCGCGGCGCGGGTCTGGTGGAGTCCGTAGTGGCAGCCCTCGGGCCGCTCGAGGTCGACGCCGAAGTCGACGCGCATGTCGCTCGGCTCACGCTCGAGGGCGCGGCTGCGCGCGGGCTGTCCGGCTCGTCCCGGACGCGTCTCGCCCGGGGCCGGGAAGCTGCGTTCCGGACCGAAAGCGACGCCGTCATGGAAGTTCCCCGAGTCGCCGAACGGACCGATCGCGAGCCAGCGGGTCGCGTAGGCCGCGTACGGATCGGTGAACTCGGGCGCCGGCTCGAGCCCGAGCACGCGGGACAGGCGTCGCCCGACGAGGAGCGCCAGGTTGCGACCGAGTCCGTGCAGGTCTTCGCGTGCGGCGAGCGTGCGCAGGGGGGCGACGAGGGCCGCGGGGTCTTCGGCGAGCGGCAGCAGCGCCCCGAGCTGGGCGAACAGCATCTCGGTGACCGGGCTCCTGGGTGATCCCTCGATGGCGTCGAGGAGACCCTCGATCGCGTCGTCTGCTCGCCCGGTGGCCGGGGCGTACGACTCGATCAACGCATCGACGGCCCGGTCGACCGACTGTGGGCGGAGCGGTGCCGTGGCCAGCGTCGCGCACAGTGCGGCCAAGGCCACGCGGGCGACGCGGAGGTGCCCCGCGGGGAAGCGCGTGGACGACGGAGGATGGAGGGGGAGATCCATGTTCAGCGGCCCTCCGGGCGGATGAGGACGGTGCGTGCGTCGGCGGCGTCGGCTTGCGCCGCGAACTCGCGGAAGCCGGGATACTCCTGGGCTTCGATCCGCGGCACGTCGAGGGATCGGGTGCGTTCGACGACGAGGTCCTGGCCGTCGAGACGCCACGTCAGCGCGTAGCGGCCGAACGGGGCCTCCAGGGCGACCGGCTCCGGCAGGGCCACCGGCTTGAAGCCGGCGGGCAGTCGGTAGCGGAGCACCTGGCGGGCGGACTCCGGCGCGCCGAGGACGAGCGGCGTCTCGCGGTCCGGCGCCGCGGTCAGTGCCTGCAGCGGCTGCGCGTCGAACGCACCGCGCAGGGTGAGGCCGTTGCCCTGGCGCGTCGCGACGTCCTTGCCGTCGAACTGGACCTCGAGTCGGACCGGAGTGGCGAGGCTCGTCGGGTCCGTGGCCTCCACATCGGTGACCTCCACGCTGCCGAACGAGCCCGCGAGCATCCGCTCGAGGTTCTCGGCGCGACGCCCGGGCTCCTGCGCGAGGAAGCCGCGCAGCGCGACTTCCTGGTTCCGGTCAGGAGTTGCCACCATGGTCACCCGGCCCGTGCCGTCCGGCGCGACGGCGATCGTGTAGGTCCGCGCGTCGACGTTGGCGTCGGCTCGGACCCAGGGCACGTCCTCGAGGGCGCCCTCGGTGCCGCGCACGACGAGGACCCTCGCCCCCTGGTCCATCTCCGGGACGGTGTCGGTCGTGTGCCACGTCGCGGTTCCGTCGAGGAACATCGCGGGGTACCCGTCGCCGGCCGGCAGGTAGCTGATGCAGTGGTTGAAGTGTTCGACCATCGCCAGCGAGAGGTCGTCCACGTCCCGTCCGGGTTCGGCCCAGATCAGCACCGGGTAGGCCTCGATGCCGAGTTCGCCGAGCATCGCGTTGAGCAGCAGCGCCTTGTCTTTGCAGTCGCCGTGGCGGCGCTCGAAGATCACCGACGTGTTGTACGGCTTGTAGCCGTGGACCCCGAACTCCCACGCCTTGTAGCGGACGTCGTTGGTGACGAAGTCGTAGACGGCGCGGATGCGCTCGGCGTTGGTCGACAGGCCCGCCGTGATCTCCGCGACCTTGTCGCGCATCGCGGGCGACACGTCGCTCTGCCGGCGGATCAGATTCCACCACCACGAGGCGAACGCGTCCCAGTCGGCGTAGGTCGTCACGCGGACGAGGGGCGCCGTCTCCTTGTAGCCGGGGGCGCGTTCCTCGGGCGTGGCCCGCGACAGCGCGCTCATTCCATACCGGCGGACCGACGTGCCGTCGTCGAGGGTCTCGAGCGACGGTTCGGGTGCGCCGTGGCGGCTCTCGCTCTGGTAGGTGCGCCCGGGTTCCAGCAGCAGGACGAGCTCCGAGCGGCCGACCGGCTGTCCGTCGGGCGCCACGAACGGGTGGACCAGTCCGAAGTACTCCCCGAAGAAGCTCGGCGCGACGTCATCGATGCGCGCGCGCACGTCGACCACGTCTCCGATCTCGAGGGGGGGAAGCTGGGCGAATGCACCGCGCAGGCGGGGTCTGAGCTCGCGGCCATCCGCCTTGATCACGCGGGCACTGAGGACGCGCGCTCTCTGGTCCTGGCGGTTGTGGGGCACGAACCAGGTCGCGAACTGCCGCGTCGATCGCTCCGACAGGATGCGGACGATCCGGTGTTGGTAGACGCTCCGCGTTCCGTTGTCGTACGCGCGCACGACGTCCTGCTGGAAGACCCAGAAGTGCGCGTCGTTCGCGTCGGCGGCATCGGCGGGCGGGGTGCCCCACGTGGAGAGGACCTCGCCCGCGTCCCGTTCGAAGGCCGCGTGGAACGGAGTTTCGTCGGCCTCGAGGAATGCCACGAGGCGCGCCTGGGCCTCGAGGTTGGGGTTGAGCGCGACGGCGGCGCGCAGCAGTTCGAGCCGGCGTTCCGGCTCGCCGCGCAGACCGGCGAGCCGCGCGAGAGCGATCAGCGCGCCATCGTCCTCCGGGCAGACCTCCAGCCACTCGCGCAATGCTGTGGCCGCCCCATCCAGGTCACCGTCGGCCTCGAGGAGCCGGACGATCCTCAGGCGCGGCGCGTCGTCGAACGGGTGTGCCACGACGGCCGAACGGAGCGCAGCCATCGCTTCGGCGGCCTTCCCGCGTCGCAGCAGCGCATCGGCCAGGGCGATCGCCGTGCTCGGGCGGTGATGGCCCCGCAGCGAGGCGCGGAACGACTGTTCGGCGTCGTCGTGGCGGCCGACGTCCGCCAGGGCCTCGCCGGCCCGGCGTGCTGCTTCGGGATCGACGGCACCATCCGCGTCGGGTGTGGCCGCGCGGAGCACCTGCTCGAACGCGAGCGGATCGAGATCGAGCGCGTCCAGGGCGCGCGCCCACAGAAGGCGTGCAGCCGTGAAACCAGGTGAGACCTCGAGCGCACGCCGACACAGAGCCTCGCAGCGCTCCGCGGCGCCGATGTCATCGAGCTCCATTTCGGCGAGGCTGCGCATCGCTTCCGCGTGGCGCGGATCCTGGGCGAGGATCGTCTCGTAGTCGCGCCGGCGCGCGTTCTCGTCCTTCTCCTCGGCGCGTCCTGCCTGGACCCGCGTGAATGCGAGCAGGTAGCGCGCGGCCGTGAAGTCGGGAAGGCCGGCAACGGCCTGCTCCGCGAGCGCACGGTCGCGCCGCTCGGTCGGGTCGTCGGGCTGGCGCAGCGCGAGCAGGGTTGCGGCCGCGAAGGCGTCTGCCGCATCGCCCGCCTGTGCTCCGGCGGCCAGGATGTCGATCGCGCGCCGCGGGGCTTCCGGGCGCGCGGCTTCCGACGGAACCGTCGCGCTGGCCTGCACGAGGACGGCCGGATCCATCGATGCTTCGATCCCGGGGCACGCCTCGCCGTCGAGTCCGCGCAGGCGGGCGACGAAGGCGGGGCGCTCGTCCTGCGCACAGATCTTCAGGACGAGGAGGTTCGGCCCTGCCTGGAGCGGGAGGACGACGGCGTCCTGGTCGGCGACGGCCTGACGGCGCACGTCGCGCGCGGCGACCTCACGTCCGTTCAGGAACACGCGGAACGAACCCGCCGTGCCGAGGAGAAGCGTGACTGGTCCCGAGCGTTCGGCGACGAGCGCCGTGGCTGTGTAGGCGAGCACCTGCTCCGCCGGACGGAGCATGGCGCCCAGCGCGATGACGCCGCCGGGGGGGCTCGTCACCGGCAGCTCGCGCCAACCGACGGGGCGTGCCTTGCCGTCGAACGTTGCCTCGGGATCGAATCCGTCCTCCGGGCCGAACGCTCGGGCGAAGCCCGCCCCGCGCTCGTTGTCGAACGGGCCGCAGATCTGGAAGCGGTCGAGGAAGCCCAGCTCTCGTTCGAGGCGCGCGCAGTCCTCTGGCTGTCCGGCCGCAATCCTGAGGTTCAGGCTCGCGAGCCGGAGCGCGTCACGGAGTCCGGCCGGTCGATCCTGCATGGCGAGTGCCTCGAACGCGTCCGCGCGCTCCACGGCACCGAGGCGGGCAGCCAGCAGGGAGGCCACCACGACGTGGCTCTCGGCCCGGGCCGCAGCGGCGGGCGTTGCGTCGGCCGCGGCGATCAGGCCCAAGAACGCCTCGAGGGCCTCGGGGTAGCGCGCCTCCGACTTGAGTGCGAACGCGCTGCGTTCGGCGTCGGACAGGCCCTGGGCGGGAACAGCAGCGAGCAGGCCGGCCAGAGACAGGGCCAACCGCGCGGCGACGTGGGTCCGGGTGCTCATCGTCTCGATCCCGCGGGACGCCGGAGCGGCGGGCGCGCGGGGACGACGATGATGCCGCCCTGCCTCGGACAGCAGAAGGGCACGGACGGAATCCCCGTTCGGTCCGTCGATGCTGCGACGACCGCCTGTGCGTCGGGACCGGACCGCAGCGATCCGGCGCTTCCTTCAGCGATCGCGGCGGGGGGCGAGCGGCGTGCCGTCGGCCGCCGTCGGCCCTTCCTGCTGCGATCGGGCTCGCCGGCTGGCGAACAGCTCGGCGGCGCCGAGCGTGCCGTTGCGGGTGCGGTCGGCGGCGTTCAGGATCACGTCGGTCCAGTGGGCGAGCGACGGGTGGAGTCGGGTCAGCGCCGCGCGGAGCTCAGCGCGGTCGATGACGCCGTTCAGGTCACGGTCGGCGCCTCGGAAGTCGGCAGGCATCGCGCGGCGGAGGTCTTCCGACGCGCTCATCTTCTGCCAGACCTGGGGGACGAACATCAGCACCGGTGCGAACTCGGTGAGCTCGAGCTTGCCCGAGCGGTCGGTGTCGAGCGCGTCGAAGCGGCTGGTCAGCTCGGCGTTGCCGGCCATGCGGCGGACGAACGCGGTGAACTCCGCGCGCGACAGGCCTCCGTCACCGTCTCCGTCGAGCGCTCCGAGCATCTGCTCGCTGGGATCGATCTCCGAGCTCGGGGCGGCGGGGTTGCGCAGCGCGGCGGGGTCGCGGTAGGGCTGGACCTGGAAGCGTCCGGCGCGTCCGAGCGAGACCTGGAAGCGCTCCGCGAACTCCGGCCATTCCACGAAACCGCTGTTGTCGGTGTCGAGGCGGCGGAAGACGCTCGGGTCCCGCGACGCCTGCAGGTCGACCAGCGAGTGCCGGACCTCGAACAGGTCGAGTCGGTCGTCGCCGTTGCGGTCGCAGGCGGCGAACAGGGCGAGGCCGCGCGTCTCCGACCACACGGTCTCGACGATGACGGCGGGTTCGGCCGGCTTCGTCCCTGCCTCCTGGGCGGCCAGTCCCGGCGCCAGGACCATCGCGCAGGCGGCTGCGGCGAGCGGCCGCGTCGCGGTCAGGAGCAGGGGGCGTGGGCCGGCGTGGGGAATCACGGGACGAAGAGACTCTCGGCGCCCAGAGCGTGGCGGGCGGTTGCCAAGTCATCGGCCATTCCGTGCGCCTCGGTGAAGCTGGCGGTCTCGATCCGGACGCCGTGTGCCCGGAGGGCTGCGGCAAGGGGGGCGAGGTTGTCGACGGCGGGCGCCAGCACGACGCAGTCGACCCGGGCGGCCAGGCTCATCGCGTCGACGGCGAGGGCGACCGGAAGATCCGATGGCGCCGCGATCCCGTGGACATCGAGATCGCTGCCGCGGAGCGCGGAACCCACTTCGACGAGGAGCTCGGGTGACCCGTAGGCGATCGCGCGGATCAGATGGCGTCGCCGCGCGAGGTGCTGGACCAGCTTTCCGAACGCCAGCTCGCCGCCGTGGCTGCGCGCCTGCTCGAGCAGCGCCGCGACGTCGACCAGCACGGCGACGCGCTGCCCGTGGCGCTCGCCGCCCGGAGTCGGGACCGGGATCATCCGGTCGCTGCGCCGCAGCGGGCGGCGCGGCTCGGTGCCGGCCCGGACCTCGTCCTCACCCTCTTCGGCGGACTCCTGCGGAGCGTCCTCGCCACGTCCACCGCGCCGGCGCCGGCGCCGCCGGCGGCGTCCACCGCGCTCGTCGTCGGCGTCGTCGCGTTCCCCGCGGGCGTCCTCGGATTCTTCCAGGTCTTCCGAGTCCCCGGCTGCGTCCGCGTCCTCGTCGTGGGAGTCCGCTTCGTCCGTGCCGTGCACGTCTTCCATGGCCTCGGCCGCATCTTCGTGGGCATGGGCGTCGTCGCCACTGCCTTCGTCGGCCGTGTCCGCGAGCCGGGCCTCGCCGCCACGGCGGCGTCGGCGGCGACGGGAACGCCGCTCTCCCCGGTCTTCGTCGTCGCGTTCGGCCGGAGCCTCGGGCTCCTCAAGCTCTGCTGCGGGCTCGGAGGCCTCGGCGAACTCGGGCG
>JBEAPQ010000058.1:0-4766 GCA_041164325.1 Planctomycetota bacterium
TTCGCAGCGCAGCGTGTAGGGCGGGGTGGCCGCCTCTGCGCCCGAGCGCCAGAACGTGACGTTCGGGCCGTTGCGGCCCACGAGGGCGTCTCCATCGGCCGTCAGGCGAACGTCGCTGGGGCTCGCTGTCGGCTCGTCGAGCCGGAGCGACCACCCGTCCGCGAGGACGCCTCCGTCCGCGATCCGGCGGTCGGGGTCCGCGTCGGGCGTGCACCCCGCGGCGACGAGCAAGAGGAGGAGTGCAAGCGGCAGGGCGCGGGCCATGCGGCGGAGTCTAGTCCGTTCGGGAGGCCGCTCGCGCGCTCGGCGCACATCGAACAAAACCATTGGTCTAGCCAATGCATCTGGTTTTCCACCGCTTTCCGCCGAAAAGGCCTTTCCCTGCGGGGCGAGGGCTCTAACTCGGGAGCAACGCGTGCGTCGTCTGCGCCGGGCGGGGTCGGAGAATTGTTCGATTCTCCCTGGTTTCTCCGAAGCGAGCACGCCGACTGCCTGAGCCATGACCAGCCTCGATGCCCGCCTCGGTCAGACGTTGCCCCGTGACCTCGTCTCGGGTCTCGTTGTCTTCCTCGTCGCCCTTCCGCTCTGCCTGGGTGTTGCGCTGGCCTCGGGTGCCGATCCGCTCTCGGGCATCCTCGCCGGCATCGTCGGGGGCCTCGTGGTCGGTGCGATCAGCGGATCCCACACGAGTGTCAGCGGGCCCGCAGCTGGCCTCACAGCCGTGGTCGCGGCGCAGATCACGACGCTCGGCTCCTTCGAGGCTTTCCTCGCCGCAGTCGTGATCGCTGGGGTCATCCAGATCGCCCTCGGTGCTGCACGCGGCGGGTTCCTCGCCGCCTACTTCCCGTCCAGCGTGATCAAGGGCCTGCTGGCGGCGATCGGCGTGATCCTGATCCTCAAGCAGATCCCGCACCTGTTCGGGCACGACACCGACCCGCTCGGCGAGATGTCGTTCGACCAGCCGGACAAGCAGAACACCTTCTCCGAGCTCTTCGTCACTCTCGGTGACCTCCACACCGGGGCGATGGTCGTCGGTCTCGCGTCTCTCGCATTCCTGCTGGCGTGGGATCGCGTGTCGTTCCTCAAGTCGTCGAAGGTGCCGGCTCCACTCGTCGTGGTCGTGCTGGGGTCTCTGCTGGGCTTCTCGTTCGACGGTCTCGGGGAGAGCTGGGCCATCGGAGCCTCTCACCTCGTGCAGGTTCCGCTCGTCGATGCCGACGTGGGCGTGACGGGCCTCCTGACGCCGCCGCTGTGGGCTGCGTTCGCCACGCCCCAGGTCTACGTGGCCGGCGTGACCATCGCGCTGGTCGCCTCGCTGGAGACGTTGCTGAACCTCGAGGCCGTCGACAGCATCGACCCCCACAAGCGTCACTCCGATCCGAACCGCGAGCTGCTGGCTCAGGGAGTCGGCAACATCACGTCAGGTCTGATCGGCGGTCTCCCGGTGACGTCCGTGATCATCCGCAGCTCGGTCAACATCCAGAGCGGTGGTCAGACCAAGCTGTCGACGATCATCCACGGCGTGCTGCTGGTCGGCTGTGTCCTGCTGCTGCCGGAACTGCTCAACCGCATCCCGCTGTCGGCGCTCGCTGCGATCCTGCTCGTCACGGGCTTCAAGCTGGCGAGCCCGAAGCTGTTCGCAGCGATGAGGAAGGCCGGAAAGACGCAGTTCGTGCCGTTCGTCGTGACGATCGTCGCGATCGTCTTCACCGACCTGCTGGTCGGCATCGTGATCGGCCTCGTCAACGCGACGGCCTACATCCTCTACAGCAACATGCGTCGCCCGCTGCGTCGCTTCCAGGAGCGGCACGTGGGTGGCGACGTGCTCCGGATCGAGTTGGCCAACCAGGTCAGCTTCTTGAGCCGAGCGGCGATCGCGAAGGTCCTCGACGAAGCCCCGGCCGGGAGCCACCTGATGCTCGACGCGTCGGGCACGGACTTCATCGACGACGACGTGCTGCAGCTGATCCGGACGTTCCAGGACGAGACGGCCTCGGCGCGTGGCGTGACCTTGAGCCTCAAGGGCTTCAAGGATCACTACGACGAGCTCGACGACACGATCCAGTTCGTCGACTACTCGAGCCGCGAGATGCAGTCGATGCTCAGCCCGCGTGACGTGCTGGACATCCTTCGTGAGGGCAACGCGCGCTTCCGCGCGGGCAACCGCGTGGCACGGGACCTGACCCGGCAGGTCGAGCGGACGGCACCGGCGCAATTCCCGATGGCGGCTGTCCTGAGCTGCATCGACAGCCGGGCGCCGGTCGAGCTCCTGTTCGACCTCGGTCTCGGCGATGTCTTCAGCGTCCGCATCGCGGGGAACATCGCGCGCGACAAGGTGATCGGTTCGCTCGAGTATTCGTGCATCGTGGCCGGCGCAAAGCTGCTGCTCGTCATGGGGCACACGTCCTGCGGTGCGGTGAACGCGTCGATCGACCTGCTCGGGATCGAGGGGTCGGTCACCGAAGCGACGGGCTGCAGCAACCTCGACCCGCTGATCGAAGAGCTCCAGCGTTCCGTCCCGGTCGAGGCCGCGATGGCCGCCCGTCAGGCGGGCGGTGACGACAAGCGTCGCTTCGCGGATGACGTCGCGCGGATGAACGTCGAGCGCACGATCGTGGGCATCCGGGCCGCCAGCCCAGGGATCGACAAGCTCGTGCGGGAAGGTCGCATCGGCATCGTCGGAGCGATGTACGACGTGCACACCGGGCTCGTTGAATTCCTGTCGCCTGGAGCCGACGTCCCGGCGCTCGAGTCCGGGATGGCGCCATCGAAGACCTCGTGACCGGCTCCCTTCGACGCGCCGCGTGCTGACTCCGAGAAGCCGCGCTCATCCGTCGAGGATGGCGCGGCTTCGCGTCTTGGCTCTTCCGGTTGGTCGGCAGCAGCGTGGGGCGCTGCTGTCGCTCACTGGATGAACTCGGTGATGTCGTAGGTGATCGACGACAGCACGAAGTTGTAGGTCTGGTCGCGGGCCTCGAGGCGGACCTCGGTCTCGTTCGCAAGGTTCGGCAGCCCGCGCTGGCGGAAGTTGAAGATCAGCCCTTCGAACGCGGGGTCGACCGTCAGGGTCTGCAGGAACTCCTGCTGGCCGACGACCACGTAGACGTTGACTCCGTGGTGGTTGTCGATGAAGCCCTGGAAGCGCATCTCGCCGCGGTCCGCGCGGATGCGGAAACCCTCGGCTGCCATCGTGATGTCCGCGTAGGGCTCTACGATCGAGGCCACGATGACTTCCTGGGCGTAGAACAGGTTTTCCGAGACGAAGTAGCCTGCGATCTCGCACGTCGTCGATCCGGGAACGACCTGGTCGAAGAAGCGCTCGCGACGCACCGGCGCTAGCCCAGCTCCCAGGATCTCCGAGGGAACCCGGGGGTCCTGGTTCATGATGACCAGCAGGGTGTCATCGATGACGAACGAGTCCGGAGTGAGTCCGGCCCCGCGTGCCGCCGACGTGATCGTCCCCGTCGTCAGGTTCTCGGCGAACTCGAAGACGAGCCCGGCATCAGGGATGTAGTACTCGTTGCGGTTCGCGTCCGCGTAGACGTGGCCGGCGGACTTCAGGGTTCCACCGACGGTTGCGGGGTAGACCCAGTCGGCGGGATCCGTGCCGACCATCCCGATTCGATCGAGGAAGTCGCCCGGCAAGCGCTCGGCGTGGAGCGGATAGGTGCTCTGCACGGTATCCCAGAACGTGTTGATGACACCCAGCTGTGTCGTTGGCTCGCGCAGCAGACCGCTGCCTGGAGGGGCGGAGCGCGAGGCTTCGCTGGAGCTGAAGATCGAGCGCACGGGGCCGAGTCGGCGAGGACCGAGGCTGTGTCCGATCGAGTTCAAGTCGCGTGCGGCGACCGCGACGGAGTCGGCGAGGCGGTCAAAGGTGGCCGCGGTCACCGGGCCGATCGACACTCCGGCGGCATCGAGAAGCTCGGTCCCTTCGATCGCGGGCTGGACGCCATCGATGAGTGCAGGGACGTGCACTGCTTTGCCCGCACAGTGAACCTTGCGCCCCGCGACGTCGAGGTTCCAGATCGGCCCTTCGGTGAAGAAGAACTCGAGCGGCACCTTCTGGGTGACGACCGTGCCGTTCCAGAGACGGGCGCGCGTTTGCGCTTCCAGCGGAGCGCAGACCGTGGAGAGGAGTGCCAGCACACCAACGGTGCGCGGCGAGAAGTGGAAGGTCATTTTCGAGGAGGATTCTTGTCGAGAAGGCTGTGGAAGGGCGGACCAACCGGCCCGGCGATCGGGCCTGTCGTGAGAGTGTCCGGTGCAGGGCCTGAGGCCCGGAGCACAAACAGCCAAGGATCGCGCGTCCGAATGTCCTGTCAATGCGCCCCGTTCCACGGCGTCGGAAGCGGTTCCAACCGAGATGCCACGGGGCGGAATCGCTGTCCGGGGCACCGTACCCACGCCTTGGTGTGCGACTTCGGCAGGCCCCCTGGGACCGCCACGAGCGAGTCCTCTCACGGCAGCGGTGCGAATGGACTTCCCGGCGTCCGGTCGTGTCCCGATGCGGGATCCTCAGAGCAGCGCCCGCTCCCGTGACCTCTCGGGCGTCTCCCGACACTTGTCGGAAGTCCGTGTAGCATCCTCGACGCAGCTGCGGCGCAACGCCGCGCCCAAGGCACCGCTCGATGACCCACTCTCGCAAGCCAGTCACCCGTTCTGCGGTCTGGGGATTCCTCGGTCTGACCGCGGTGCTCGGGGCGCAGGTGCAGCCGCAGATCGGACCCCGGTTCGAGGCTCCGGTGCTTCGGGGCCTCGCGATC
>JBEAPQ010000059.1:0-20335 GCA_041164325.1 Planctomycetota bacterium
ACGGATCTCGGGGTCGATCCCGACCAGGTCGCGCGCGCCGAACGACTCGAGATGCCCGACGGCAGCTGGCTGCGGACGCTCAACGGGGCCAAGGACGTGCCGGCCCTGCAGTGGCCGAACGACCTCCCGTACGCGCCGGTGATCGGCAAGTCGACCGATGGCCGCGGGCAGGACTGGTACCGCCACGCGGACGGATCGTGGTCCACGACGACCGTGGTCCCGCGCGAGGACCTCGGCCGCCCGGAGTCGGTGTCGATGGTCGCTCACCCGAAGGATCAGTCCGCTCCGGCGCCGATCCCCGCGCCTCCGGTCGTGCGCGTCCCGGATGCTGCGACGGCAGTGGCCCTCCTGTCGCACCCCAACGGCACCGTGCGTGACCTGGCCCAGCGCCGTCTGGTCCGCCGGCCTGCAGAGGCGCGGTCCCATCTCGGCGAGATCGTCGACTTGGCGCGGCACGGCACGTCGCTGGCGCGTGTGCACGCGCTCTGGACGCTCGAGGGGATCGGGGCGCTCGACCGCCACTCGGTCCTGCTCGCGGTCACGGACGCGGACCCGATGCTGCGCGCGCAGGGTGCCCAGCTCCTCGGCGCATGGCTGGCATCGGCGGAGGGGGATGCGGTCGCCGTCGGCGTGGCCGCGCATCGCGCGGCTGCCGAGTCGGACCCCCAGGTGCAGCTCCAGCTCGCGTTCGCGCTCGGCCGCGTCGACCATGGTCGTGCGGCCTTCCGTGCCGCGGCGGACGAAGGGCGTGTCCAGCTCCTCGTCCGCGGTGCGGCCGATCCGCGGCTCCGCGACGCGGTGCTGGCCGGGCAGGCCGGGGCCGAGGTCGCGTTCGCCGCGATGCTGGCAGCCGACTCCCGCTTCGCGGAGCCGGCGCAGGGCTACGCCGAGGTGTTCACCCGGCTCGCCGACTGCGTGTTCCGCGCGCGCGAGGATGGCGAGATGCGTGGGCTGCTGGGGCTCGCAGCCAACACCGCGCAAGCCTGGCAGCGCCAGGCCCTGCTGGCGGGCGTCGAGGCGGCCCTGCCCCGGAAGGGGACGCGGAAGATCGCGATGGCCGGCCGCCCGGCCTCCCTCGACGCGCTGACGGCGCTCGGTGACCCGAAGGTCGACGGGGTGCTCGCCCGCTTCGAGGAGTCGGTCGACTTCGTGGCCGACGCGGGTGCGGCGAGCCTGTCGGCTGCCCAGCAGGCGCGGTTCGATGCCGGTGCGGCCCAGTACGCCGTCCACTGCACGCCCTGCCACCAGACGCACGGCCAGGGACTGGAAGGATTGGCCCCGCCGCTCGCTGGTTCCGAGTGGGTCCTCGGAGCGCCGGAAGTCCTCGCCCGCATCGTGCTGCAGGGACTGACCGGTCCGATCGAGGTCGCGGGGCGGCGCTACGAGTACGCGACGATGCCGGACCACGGGAAGCTCACCGACGAAGAGCTCGCGGCGATCCTGACCTACGTGCGGCGCGCCTGGGACAACCAGGCCGCGCCGGTCGAGCCGGCCACCGTCGAGGGCGTGCGAGCGGAGCCCCGGGCGACGCCCTGGACGGCCGCCGAGCTGCTCGGCGGCGCGGCTCCCGGGCGCTGATCGCGCGCGGGCTTGCCGCGCAGCGAGACGCCGTCTGGCTCAGCGTGGCAGGACCCAGACGTCGCGGAAGCGCGCGACCGATCCGTGGTCCTGCAGAAGGAGCGGCAGGGCGTCCGGACCCTCGGGCTGGCCCGCTCCGGTCTTCGCGGTGAGCTCGACGTCGTCGTGCGTCAGGATGCCGTTGTGGACCACCGAGATCCGGGCGTTGGCGGTCTTCTCACCCGCGTCATCGAAGCGCGCTCCCTGGAACGCGATCCAGTAGTCCTGCCATGCGCCCGCAGGGCGCGCGGCGTTCACGTCGGCGGGACGCTGCCGATAGATCGCGCCGCAGCCGTCGATCCGCGCATCGCCCTCGCTGGAGTCGAGGATCTGCAGCTCGTAGCGCTGCTGGAGGTAGACGCCCGAGTTGCCGCGGAGACCCGGTTCGCGATCGGGTTCTGCGACGACCTGGAAGCCGACGTGCAGCACGAAGTCCTGCCACGCGCCGCGCGAGACGACGCTGCCTTTGCCAGGGACGATCTCCAGGGCGCCGTCGACGACCTTCCAGCCGCACGCGCTGCCATCCTTGCCGACGAGGTTGTCGGTGTTCTCGCCGTCGAACAGCGCGATCGCTCCTGCTGGGCGCGCGGCGAACGAGGTCTCGCCGCCCATCGCCCAGCGGATCCCACTGATCATCATCCGCTGGAAGCGCGGGTCGGCCCAGACCTCGTGGCGGTGTCCGAGCGCGTTGTAGAAGACGCGCCCCTCGCCGAACTCGTTGCACCAGGCGAGACCGTAGTCACGGTCCTCGCGCTTGCCGCGCCCGAGGTCGGCGAGGCTGCCGTCGAGGTGCAGCAGCACGTTCTTGCCTTCACGTGACCAGCTGCGGTGTTGGTAGATCTCGTCGGTGATGCGGAAGCGATCTCCCAGGTGCGCGGTGATCGGGTGCTTCTCGTTCTCGACGACGAGCTCGACTTCCTGGTGCCAGGGGTGCCCGTCGAAGTAGCCGCCGATCATCTCGCCGTAGGGCGCGAACTCGTAGAACGTGTCGGTCGCCGAGTGCACGCCGACGAACCCGCCGCCAGCCCGGACGTAGTCGATCAGGGCCTGGGGCTCCGGGATCGGCAGCTTGCCGGTCGTGTAGAACACGACGCACGCGAACTGCGCGAGGCGCTCGGCGGTCAGCTCGCTCGCGTCCTGCGTGCACTCCACCTCGAAGTGGTCGCCCGCGATCTCCGTCAGAGTCTTCTCGGCCAGCGCACGCTTGCCCTTCTCGACGCGTCGCACGACCGGGTGGACGAAGCCCGCGCTGTGCGTGACGAACAGCACGCGGGCCTTGCCGGTCGCTGGAGCGGGCGAGCCCGCGGCGTCCTGCGCTTGGGTGGGGGAGAGGGCGAGGGTCAGGAACCCCGCGGCGAGGAGGGCGCTGCGCATGTCCGCCACTCTAGGAGGCGGAGCGCAAGGCTCCAGCGGCGCTCTTGCCCGCCCGTCGACCAAATGTCGCGTGGCGCCCCGCGGCTGCCCACGGCGCCGCCGCTCCTCAACGCGCGTTCGGATCCTGGCCGCGCAGGATCGAGTTGCCGGTGAACGTCTGGCGACGGTCGACCGGCAGCAGCTCCCCGATGGCGTCCGGGTCGAGGCGGCCGCCCTGTGCGAAGAACGACGTCGGGTTGCCCCAGACGAGCTGGTCGATCTGCGCCTCGTCGAAGCCGGCCTCGCGCATGCGGGCGACGGTCTTCGGGACCATCAGCGGGTCGCTGACGCCCCAGTCCGCGGCGCTGTTGACGACCATCTTGTCGATGCCGTGCTCGAGCAGGATCTGGACCATCCGCTCGGGCGACATCTTGGTGTTGGGGTAGATCGAGAAGCCGGACCAGCAGCCGAGGTCGCGGGTGATCTTGATCGTCTCCTCGTTGCCGTGGTCGAGCAGCACGCGTTCCCAAGGGAAGCCCTGCTCGCGGACGATGTCGATGCAGCGCTCGAAGCCCTTCATCTTGTCGCGGTGCGGCGTGTGGATGAGGATCGGAAGGTCGTGCGCGGCGGCCAGCTCGATCTGTGCCGCGAAGAACTTCTCCTCGGTCTTCGTCTGGTCGTCGAGCCCGATCTCGCCGACGCCCACGACGCTGTCCTTCTCGAGGTAGCGCGGGAGCAGGTCGATGACGTCCTGGTTGATGCGGTCGTCGTTCGCCTCGCGCGGGTTCAGCCCCATCGTGCAGAAGTGATGGATGCCGAACTGCTGCGCACGGAAGCGCTCCCAGCCGATCAGCGTGTCGAAGTAGTCGACGAACGTGCCGACCGACGTGCGCGCCTGTCCGAGCCAGAAAGCGGGTTCCAGCACCGCGACCACGCCCTCGGCCGCGAGGGCTTCGTAGTCGTCGGTGATCCGGCTGAACATGTGGATGTGCGGTTCGAAGATGCGCATGGATCGATCGTGCGAGACGGGGAGAGGGGGGTCGCGAGGAGGCGGGGATCGGTCAGCGAGTCACGGCGCGCTCGAGGACCGTGCGGATGCGGGGGAGGTTCTCGCGCGCGAGCCGCTCGGCGAGGAACGGACGCAGGTCGTCACGGCGGATGTGCGCGAGGCCCTGGGCCGCGGCGAGCCGGTGGTGGTCGTCGCCGTGCTCGAGACCTCCGAGCAGGCGGGCGATCGTGCCTTCGGTCGGCGCGTGGGCGATCGCGAGGTTCGTGTCGTGCCAGACCTTGCGACCCGCTGCCTCGCGCTCGGTCGCCAAGCCCTGCAGCATCCGGCTGAGTTCGGTGTTGGCGTGAACCAGCGCGTCGATCGCGCGCGCGAGGGGCAGATCGACGAACGCGAGCTTGAGCATCAGACGATTGAACTCGGCGATGCCGAAGCCGACGTCGTCTCCTCCCTCGTCCAGCGTGCGCGCGAGGATGTTGGAGTCGAGCGCGCCGGCGGCGACGTGGACCACCTGGTTGGTGCGCTGGACTTCCCCGAGGAGCCGGCCCGTGGCCGGGCGCACCGGGAGCGCGGCGAGGGCGCGCAGCACCATGGTCCGTTCCTCGAGGTCGCCCCGGTCGTGCAGGTCGATGAGGAGTTCCTCGGACGGGACGCCGCCCGCGGTCAGGATGGCGAGGGCTGCCGCGTCGCAGGCTCGCCACGCTCCGGTCTCGACGCGGACGGCACCTGCCTCGACGACACCACCGGCGAGGTAGGCACGGCCCGTGCGCCGGGGGATCTGGGGGAAGAGCACGGGGATGCGACCCGGGTCCCCGGCTGCGGTCTGGAGCGCCCCATCCAGCCAAGCCGAAGCCTCGGGCGTGGCGGTTGCATCGAACAGGTCGCGTAAGGCGAGCATGGACGGCGAGCGTAGCGCGGCCGTCGCGGCGCCGTCGAGGTCGGAGCCCGGAACGTCGGCGGGGTTGGCTCTCCCACGGCGTGGACCTGCGACTCAGGCTCGCCTAGGGTCTCCGGGCCCTTCCGCCTCCGGCCCTCCCGTCTGCCATGGGTCCAATCGAGTTCCCCGCCTGGGATCCCGTTCTCCTCGATCTCCCGGGCCCGATCGACGTCCGTTGGTACGGCCTGATGTACATCGTCGCGTTCCTCGCGGCGCAGAGCATCTTCGTCCGGCTGGCGCGCGCCCGCTTCCTGCCGATCCCTGAGCAGGCGGTCGGTGACCTCGTCTTCTACGCGATCCTCGGCACGATCCTGGGCGGTCGCTTCGGCTACGCGCTGTTCTACGACCAGGGCCTCGCCGACCCGCTCCGTCTGATCCGTGTCTGGGAGGGTGGACTGTCGTTCCACGGCGGATTGATCGGCGTCGTGGTGGCGATGGCCTGGTTCGCCCGCAAGCACGGTCTGCCGATCGGCCGGGTCGTGGACGCGGCGGGTCTTGCGGTGACGCCGGGCGTGTTCGCGGTGCGGATCGCGAACTTCATCAACGGGGAGCTCTACGGTCGGATCACGACGGCGGACACGCCGCTGGCGATGCAGTTCCCGACCGACGAGAAGGCTCGCACGCTGCTGATGCTCGACTACGTCGGGCACAAGCGCGACGAGGAGTTGGCCGTCCAGTACGCGTACGGGCACGTCGGTTGGGAGGACATCGAGTCCTCGCTGCACCAGCAGAGCCCCTACGGACGGGAGATCCCCTGGTCGGCCATCCGGGAACGCCTCGATGCCTGGGACACGCTGCGCGCCGAGGTGCCCTACCGGCATCCGTCGCAGCTCTACGAGGCGGCGGGAGAAGGCCTCCTGATGGGGATCGTGCTGTTCGTGGCCTACCGGCTGACGCGGACGCGCCCTCTCGGGCCCTGGGGCTACGGCGGAATCTTCGCGCTCGGCTACGGCGTGGTGCGATTCGGGATCGAGTATCTGCGCCAGCCGGACTCGCAGTTCCGCGATGCGGACGATCCCGTCGGCACCGTCCTGTTGGGCATGACGATGGGGCAGACGCTCTGCGTCGCGATGATGCTGGCTGGAACGGCGGCGATCCTGTTCGGTCTGCGGCACCGGGCCGTGGCGCAGACCGGGGAGTCGCGCGCGTGACAGCTCGCCTGTTCGGCGGGGACCTGTGGATTCGCGGAGGTCACGTCGTCGGGGTCGACGAGGTGGTCAGGGAGGATGTCCTGATCCTGCGGGGTCGCGTCCAGCAGGTGGGGCGGGCGGTGCTCGCTCCGGCCGGGTGTCCGGTCCTGGATGCGACCGGCAGGCTGGTCTTTCCAGGCTTCATCGACTCGCACGTGCACTTCCGCGAGCCCGGGCTGGAGCACAAGGAGGACCTGGCGAGCGGCTCGCTCGCGGCCGTCGCGGGCGGCATCACGTCGTTCTGCGAGATGCCGAACACGAGCCCGCACACCGACTCTCCCGAACGTCTCGCGGACAAGGTGCTGCGTGCCCGTGCGCGGAGCCATGCTGACTTTGCTTTCTTCCTCCGTGCGACGCGCGAGAACGCGGACAGGCTCGGTGACTGGGAGAACCTGCCCGGTTGTGCGGGGATCAAGGTCTTGCGGGGGGTGTCCGGCGGGTCACTCCTGATCCCGGACGAGGCCTCGCTGGAGCGTGTTCTGCGGTCGGGACGCCGTCGGGTTGCCGTGCACTCCGAAGAGGGGCCGCGGCTCCGACTGCGCGAGGCGGCGCTCGCTGGGCGGACCGATGCGTCGGTGGTCGAGCATCCCCTGGTGCGCGACGTGGGCGCTGCGGAGCTCTCGACGAGGCGCCTCCTCGACCTGGCGGAGAAGACCGGGCGGCGCCTCCATCTGCTGCACGTTTCGACCGCCGAGGAGGTCGACCTTCTCCGGGACCGCGATCTCGGTGACCTCGTGACGGCGGAAGCGACGCCGCACCACCTCTTCTTCGCGGCCCCCGGCTGCTACGAGCGCCACGGCACGCGGGTGCAGGTGAACCCACCGGTCCGCGAACTCCGGCACCAGGAGTCCCTGCGCCAAGCCGTCGTCGACGGGGTGATCACGGTGGTCGGCAGCGACCACACCCCGCACACGCTGGAAGAGAAGGCGCTTCCCTACCCGCAGAGCCCCTCGGGTATCCCTGGGGTCCAGACCACGGTGCCGCTGCTCCTGACCGCCGTGCGGGACGGGTGGCTGCGCCTCCAGGACCTGGTCCGCCTGCTCGTCGTCGGGCCCGTCCGGGCCTTCGGGATCGAACAGAAGGGGGTCCTGCTGCCGGGCCACGACGGGGATGCGGTCGTCGTGGACCCACAGGTGACCAAGCCTCTGCCGCTGGACTGGCTCCGGTCGCGGGCTGGATTCAGCCCGTTCGTCGGGGCTCCCCTGGCGGGTTGGCCGATCGCCACCGTTGTCCGCGGCAAGGTGGTCTACCAAGACCACGGGGCGGCAGACCGACCCGAGGCGGCTCCCCTGAGCTTCGCGCCGGCGCGCTGAGCGAGCCTGGTGTCCGCATCGGTTGGTGGTCGGGAGTCCTTGTGCTGCAGAAAGATAGGTCCGTCGCCCCCGCGGCTCGCGAGTCCGGCTGGTCGTCGGATCGCTGCGTGCGTGCCGGGCGAGGTCCGGGTCGAGGAAACGCGTCGGTCCGCGCTTGCAGTTCCGAAGGGCGACGCTAATGTCTTGCGCCCTCCAACGTCCGGGCCCACTCCGTCGACGAGGAACCCACCATGTCCAGAGTCTGTGCAGTCACCGGTCGCCGCACGCGCGTCGGCAACAGCGTCGCCCGCCGAGGCCTCGCGAAGAAGCAGGGTGGTGTCGGTCGTCGCGTGACCGGCCGCACGAAGCGGAAGTTCAAGCCGAACATCCAGACCGTCCGCGTCCTGACGCCGGATGGCACCGTGATGCGTGTCAAGCTGTCGACCCGTGCGATCAAGACGGGCGTCATGGTTCTGGAGAAGGGCGGCAAGACCATCAAGTTCCCGCTCGTCCGCGCGCTCCGCGGCCGCAACCGGGCCTTCACGAAGGCCCAGCGCGCCGAAGGCTGAGCCCGGTTTTCCGGAGGCTGGGCTCGGTGTTCCAGGGGGCTGGGCCCAGTGGTGGAGAGGGCCCGCCCGGCGGACCTCTCCCGGTCCTCCCACGCGACGCAGCGGCGCCGGCCCGAGCATTCCTGCTCGCAACGCGGCGCCCGCGCTGTTCCGATGAGCTTCCTCCCGACCTCGGCTGATCGGGAGTGACCCGCGCAAGCCGATCCGCGGGGCCGCCCCGGGCGCCTGCGCGCCTATAGCTCAGTTGGATAGAGCACCGGATTTCTAATCCGGCGGTCCCAGGTTCGAGTCCTGGTGGGCGTGCTTTTCGAGCGTCTCCCGCGCCACGGCGCGGTCGAGCCGGGCTCGTCGGTCCCTCTCCCGCATGCCGAGGCCCCGCGGGACTCGGCGTGGAGGCTCGAGGTCGGGGCCCTCTTGGGGAGACCTCGTCACGCGCGAAGGCCGAGTGCACGAGGACATCGAACCCGGCCTGTGCCATGGGCGTGGTGATCGCGTCGAGGAAGCCGATGCAGTCGAACGGATGGGCGCATTCGATCGTCAGCAGGCACCAGGCAGCCGGATTGCGGGCGAGCACCTCGACGTGCGCCAGTGCCTCTCCCCGGGACACCACCGTCGTCCCGAGCTCGTCCCGGATCACGATCCGGTGGAGCCCCGGGTGATCGACGCGGCCCGCGCGGGTCCATGTCCAGGGCTCAGGATCGATGCGGAAGCGGCTGGCCCGCAGAACCGCCAGCGTGGTCTCCGGAATCGGATGGGGCGGGGAGCCATGCTGCAGGGTCCGGTCGTGTCGGTCCATCCCGCGGATTCGGGCCGTGTCGGATCCAGCTGCTGCGGTCGAGCGAAGCCGCGACCGCTCTCGCTCGCTCCCGTCATGCTCTCACGACTGTTGCTGCTGTCCCTCCTCGCCGGACTCACGGCTGTCGATCGGCCGAGCTGCCAAGTGGCGCCCTGTCTGGCGGGTTCCCCTGGCAACACGTTCTTGGCCTCCGCCAACGAGTCGCGTCTCAACTGGGTCTACGCGATCCGGCTCCGCAACGATGCGCTGGCGCGGTCCGTGACGGCTGTGGAGATGTTCTGCGGCGAGACCCAGGCGGACACGAGCGTGCGGATCTTCGGTCACGATCCGGTCGCCAATGCTCCGGCCGGCTGGCGTGGCCAGGCGGACTGGTGGATCTCGGAGAACGTGGGGTGGCAGGGGGCGCAGCTCTTGCCAGCCGTGAGTCTTGCTCCGTTCGAGACCTTCTGGCTCGTCTGGTCGACCCCGCGCAGCATCCAGCTGTCCGTCGAGGCAGCCACGTCCCTCGGAGAAGAGCATCGGGAGGGTCAGTTCGCCCCGACCGGGGCGCCGCAGAGGACATACCGGTGGAAGTATCGCCTCTACTGCGGGGGCAAGGACCCGGGCACCTTCGTCACCCGGGGTGGGCCGTGCGGTGGAACCACGCGGCGTGCGCCTCGTGTGCTCGGAGACCCGAGCGTGCCCGCGGTCGGGGCGCCGTTCTCGGTCGTCATGGACCGGGGTCCGACGAACGCGCCCGCGTTCCTCGGGCTCGGTTTCCAGGACCAGCGACTGGCTGGGGTCCTCCCGCTGCCGATCGATCTCGGCACGCTCGGGGCACCGGGATGCCAGATCCACGTGGATCTCGTGGCGCTGGGCGCGGCTGCGACCGACGGACTCGGTTTCGCGCGGCAGTCCCTGACGCTGCCCGTGCAGGGCGGACTGGTCGGTCAGACGTTCTACGCCCAGTGGCTCGTGCTCTCGCCCGCCGCCAACACGCTCGGGCTCGTCACGTCCGCCGGCGCGGCCTGCCGCATCGGCAACTGACGTCGAGCGGGCGCGCGCCTTTCAGCGAAGCGGGCCTTCCCACTCGTCCGTCCCCAGACCTGGGTCGCGGGCGGCGACGTTCAGGCTGGCGCCGAACTGGCGGGCCAGCGGCAGCAGGCTCGGCGCAAACGCGACGTAGACCGGCACGGTCAGCGTGCCCTGCGCGGGCACCGTTGCCGATCCGTGGAACGTCGGCAGGTCGTAGCGCTGTCCGCCGAGCTCGAGGCGGAGCTGGAATTGCACGTCCTCGACGGCGTCGGTGTGGTTCTGCAGGTCGATGTCCACCTGCAGGTAGAGGTCGCCGATCGGCTGGGGCGCTCCCGCCTGCATGATGGTGACGCGCGGTTCGACGATTCGGTGTCGCACGTCGGCGGGGAGACCGAAGCGCTCGCTCTCGATGCCGCTCGGCCACGCGATCGTCAGGCGCTCGATCTGCCTGTCGGTGCCGAGGCCGCGGATGATCGTCGCCCCGTTGCACGACAGGTAGGAGCCACCTCGGACGTGCTCGTACGGAGTGACGTGCTGATTCGATGCGATCTGCACGCGGGCTCCGATCCCGTCGCGGTTGCTCGTCGTGCCGACGAGGTCCAGGCGGGCGACGTGATTCGTGTGGACCGTGTCGTTGCGGTAGATCGCGAGGGCCTGGCGGTTGTTGAGCTGCACGACGTCTTCGTCGCCGTCTCCATCGATGTCCGCACACGCGGCGCCGCGCCCCACGCCCTGGTCCTGCGGGACGTCGGTCGCCGGCGGGATCACGTAGGTCTGACCACGTCGCAGCAGCAGGTGGCTCGGCGAGTTCGGGTCGGAAGGCAGGTTCGGTTCCGACTGCAGGAAGCCGTTGCTGACGTAGAGGTCCGGGCCGGCGTCGAGATCCGCGTCCAGGAACATCGCCGCCCACGACACGAGGAAGCCGCCCAGGCTCATCGTCTCCATCAGGTTCCAGCAGGGCGCGAGGTCGAAGTACCGGCTGCTGACCGGATCACGGACCATCAGCGAGTTGCTGCCGAAGCTCGACGTGTAGATGTCCAGGACGCCGTCGCCGGTCACGTCCGCGAGCGCGATCCCCATGTTGAACTCGGCCCTGCGGAAACCGAGTTGGGACGAGACATCCGTGAACTGACCGTTGCCGTCGTTGTGGAACAGCTGGTTCGGGACGACTGTGGTTCCGAAGTCGTTTCCCACGAAGAGGTCCGGCCAGCCGTCGCCGTCGTAGTCGTGGAAGAGGGCCGACAGCGTGCAGCCCGCCGTCGTGCGCGTGAAGCCGCGCGGGTCCATGAACGTCTCGATCCCCTCAACACCGGCGGCTCCCGCCGTTTCGGTGAACGTGAAGTTGCCGTCGTTGCGGAACAGCTGGTTCGGGTTGCCGTCGAAGTAGGGGAAGAACCCCTCACCGATGTAGTTGCCGACGTAGATGTCGAGGTCGCCGTCGCGGTCGTAGTCGCTGATCGCCGCTGCGGTCGGCCAGGTCGTGCGGCCCAGTCGGGAACGGCTGGCGACGTCGGTGAAGGTCCCGTCCCCTTGGTTCTGGTAGAGCTTGATCCGGAACCGGGCCAGCACGACGAGGTCCTGCCAGCCATCGTTGTCGAGGTCGGCGGCGTAGGCGCCCATCGTCTCCAGGCGGTCGCCCACTCCGGCCGCCTGCGTCACTTCCGTGAACTGGCCGAGCCCGTCGTTCGCCCACAGGCTGTTGGTGCCGCCCCCGCGCGCCGTGACGAACAGATCGACGTCCCCGTCGTTGTCGTAGTCGAACAGGCAGACCCCGCCGGCCATCGTGTCGAGTCGGTCCGTGTGGACGACCTGGACGCCGCTCGCGGCCGTGTGGTCGGTGAACCGGACCTGGGCTCCAGCCGGGCTCGCGACAGCCAGTGCCACCGTGAGGACTGCGATCGAGAGGGGGGCGGTCGGTTGCATGGCTTTCGCGTCAAGGGTGCGCCGCTGCCCCGGGAGGGGGGGCGGCAGACCGTCGGTCGTGCCTGGGTGCGGGGGAGTGACCGGCGGTATCGGCCGTTTCCGTGGTAGCTTAGTCGCGCCTCCGACCCCGTGCGTTCCGTTCGATCGACCGGAAGTCGGGGGCAAACCGAATTTCCGTCAAGATCCCTCGATCCCATCGACGATCGCGAAGCTAGCGATGAAGACTCTCGGACTCGGAATCCTGCTGCTCGGCGCTGGAGCGGGCATCTATTACTTCGCGAACCAGGGGCCGTCAGAGGTGCCCGCACCGGCGAACCCCGGCGACGCCGTCTCGGCACCCGAGGCCGCTGGGCAGACGGTGGAGCCGCGCGCCGCCGAGGTGCCGCTCAAGGCGGCTGTCGAAGAGACGCCTCGCGAGGATCGGTTCGAGCTGCCGGACGGCACCTGGGCCCCGGCGCTCAACAACGCGAAGAACGCGCCTCCCGTCGATTGGCCGCCGGACATCCCGTATGCGCCGATCGTCAAGCGCGTTACCGACCCGCACGGCCAGGACTGGTACGTCCACGCCGACGGTTCGAAGTCGACGACGGTCATGACGTGGCGCGAGGACCTCGGCCGCTACGACGCGGTCACCAACCTCGCGAACCCGATCAACGCCGCGCCGCGCGAACAGGATCTCGGGCCGATCATGCCCGATCCGAACAAGAAGAACTGACGGCCGACCTCGACCGCATCACCGCACGATGGTCGCGTAGATGCCGTTCGAGACGTCGTACAGCTGGTAGCCAGCCGTCGCGACGACGAGTGCCTGCATCGCGAAGCGCGCGCCTGCGAGTGCTGCGTTGCCTGGGATCGGCAACGCGGCCACGTGTCTGCCAGCGCGGTCGGTGACGAACGCCGACACGACCGACGCGCCGCCGATGTCGACGTAGAGCGTGCAGTCTGCGACCCATCGCATCGGGAGATCGGGCACGGGGCCGAGCAAGAGGACACCCGGGCTCGGGATGGGGCGGCTGCTGACCATCGCCGTCAGCGTCGTGCCGAGTGTCGGGCTCGTCGCATCGAGGTGGGGGACTCGGGTCGCTCCGCAGCCGCGGCCGACCGTGGAGATCGGGCCAGCCGTCGACACCACGTCGACGCGCGCGGCGTGGCCCGGGGGCCGCGCGACCATCGGCACGCTGACCAGGCACTCGGGGAGCCCGTCCCCGTCCAGGTCGCCGACCATGCCGAACTGACGTCCGTACATCGAGCCTGCGTTCGGCCCGTGTACCGTCCAGATCCGGCGGCCGTTGCGTCCTGAGTAGAGGTGGAGGGCACCGGTCATCGCACCGGCCGACGAGTCCATGGGGTCGGTCACGAACACGTCGCCGAAGCCGTCCTGGTCGACGTCGCCTGCGGCCGCGCAGCCGAGTCCGAACACTCCGCTCGTGGCATCCCCGCGGATCAGCTGGATCAGCGAGCCGTCGAGTCCCTAGTAGAACCAGATCGCTCCCCGGATCGGGGAGGTCATGCCGATCGCGCCGACGAGCATGTCGCCGATGCCGTCGCCGTCGATGTCGCCAGCGCGTCCGAGCGAAACGCCGAAGTGGTCGGTGCCCGGCTCCGCGAACCACGCGTAGCGGACGGCGAACGTCCGGCCGGTGTAGACGCGCGCCGAGAGGCTGTGACTTTATTGAGTCACGGCCTCTCCCGCAGCCGCGGAGCGGCTGCCAAGCAAGCAACTCGGAGGCTGTCGGCTGATTTGGTCACAGCCTCCGAGCCCTGCCCGCCGTTCCGATACTCGAGCAGCGAGCCGATCATGAACTCGTCCGCGCCATCGCCGTCGAGGTCGCCGACGCCGGCCAGGGACGAGCCGAACTCGTCGCCGGTCGCCTGGCCTGCGATGCGGCGGAGTGAGCGGAAGTTCGCGCCCGAGTAGACGCGCGCGTAGCCCGTTCCGTAGTTGCCGACGGGGTCGCCGTTCTCCGGTGCGCCGATGCCGAGATCCGGGATGCCGTCGCCGTTCACGTCGCCGAGCCCGGCGACCGCGGCTCCGAACAGGTCGCCGCGCCCGTCGCCGTAGAACGACACGATGGGGCGCAGGTCGCGCCCCGAGAACAGCCGTGCGGCGCCGACGCGATCGGCGTGGAGGAACGGCGACGGCTGGCGCGGCATGCCGACCACGAAGTCGTCGTGGCCATCGCCGTCGAGGTCGCCGACGCCGCTCATCGACGCGCCGAACGAGCCGGCGGCACCCGGGTCACCCCGCAGGGTTCCGAGCACGGTACCGGTCCGACCCGAGCGCAGCTCCACCATGCCGTCGAACGCGTTCGCCCGCGCGAGTCCGATCGCGAAGTCGGGGAAGCCGTCAGCATCGATGTCGCCGATGCCGTTCGACGGTGCGGTCTGCGCCGCGTCTGTCGGAAGAGGGCCGACGCGGAAGAGCGTGCCTTGGGCGATCGCCGGTGCGTGCAGAGAGAGAAGAAGAGAAAGGGAGAGCGATAGAGCGATGCTGGCCCGATGCGCCGAGGCGTGCCAGAGAGCGGAGAGCATGGGGTCCTCCTCTCCGTCGAGCGAACGGATGAGGGTTGGGGCGTGGACCGGTGCGGCGGCAGCCCTTGGAGCGGCCGTCACGGAAAGATCGATGGGATGGGAGCGACCCGTCTGCGACTCGCCGCGCGCGGGACACTGCACCCACTGCTCCGCTGAGACGATCTTCTCGATCGAAACGTTCCGTTGTCCCGTTTTGACGCTCCGCCGAAACGCTGGTGCGATCGAGGGGATGTGCTGGTTCGGACAAGATTCCAACAGTTCTACGGAACCTGCGCCGGTTGCCGGACGACCAAGCGGTGCTACCCTGAGAGTGTCAGCGCGGTTGGACCGGGTTGGTCCCTTCTGGCCGTCTGCGACAACTCCTCTCCATTCCTTTCGACAAGGTCAGACCTACGATCATGCGTCTCAGCACCACCCTGCTTGCCTCGGTCGGACTCATCGGCTCCGTGACCGCGCAGGCCACGAACAACGAGTTCTTCCTCTACTCCGGCTCCACGAACTTCACGACCCGCTCGACGCTCCCGGGCGCCAGCGAAGGTGAAATCTGCATGCGGTACCCGGCGGAGTTCTTCAACGGCCTCGGCCAGTCGCTGGACGCGACGACGGGCCAGACCGTCAACCGCATCGGCGGCCTCCGCTACGTCCTCCAGGACCAGAGCGCCATCACGCAGGAGCCGTTCGAGATCGGCCTGAAGGCTGACGACGCCCTCGCACCGGGCAACGTCGACCCGACCAACGACCTCGTCCGCGCCGGCCCGTTCAACACGCCGTCGAGCAGCTCCACCGGCGCCGCTGCGTGGATCTTCACGTCGACGTTCGCGACCGCCTACGACGCCCCGAGCGGCCAGGCTGACATCTGGGCCTTCGTCGACGTCCCGGCCAACCCGGCCTGGACCGCTGACGGTGTCTCCATCCACATGTCCGGCTGGACCTCGAGCCCGGTCGACAACCCGGCCCTGACCGCCACGGTCTCCAACTTCGTCAACGTCGTCGACCAGACCGCGATCGCCGCGGGCACCGCGCCCCAGGCCGCCGTCGCCGTCAACAACACCCGCTTCCAGCGCATCTGGCTGCTGACGCCGGGCACGACGCTGAAGCTCGGTGCCGACGTGGACCCGAACGCGCAGGTCTGCCCGAACCCGAACTACGGCGCCGCGGGTCTCTACCCCGACCAGAACGCGGGCCGCACCGACGGTCTGGCCTTCCGCATCCTGGACGCCAACGTCCCCAACTCGCTCGTCACCGTCCTCGGCACCTTCGGCCCGACGACGACCAACCCGCCGATCCCGCTCGCCGGCTTCGTCCCGGGCAGCGTCGGCAACATCTACCTCGCCTTCCCGCTCCTGTCGGACGCCTTCGCGACCGGCACGACGGACGCGACGGGCCTGTTCGAGCAGACCACCTTCGCCTACCCGTTCCTGGTCCCGGCCCCGGTCGGTGTCATGAGCTTCCAGGCGATCGTTGTCGACCTCGTCAACTTCCGCTTCGTCGCCTCGAACTCGGCGTCCTTCAACGCCCAGTGATCCTGGTCTGACGAGTCTGCGGGTTTCACCTGCAGACAGGCTCGAGCCAGCGCCCCTCGGGGTCGCTGGCTCTTGTCGTTACCGGCGACCGTGACCGAGCCACCGTTCCATGCGACGGTCTGCTTCGCTGGCGTGGTGAGGGGCTCCTGGACAGGATGCCTGCTCGGGACGGAGAGCCGGCGGTGCGGACCCACCGGTACCGGTCCGAGGGAGGTCTCGCCGTGCACGGATCTCACCGCGCCGTGCGACCGCGGCACCCGCGCCCGTCGATCTTCGATCCAGCCGTCGATCCCTGCGTCGCACGGTCTCGTCGTCGAGTCGTTCGGTCGAGCCTCCCGCCCGTGCAGCCTGGCACCGTCGCCCGCGGCGTGACCCGGTCACGGCTCGTGGTGAGGTCCGTCCAGAGGCTGCGAAGTGCGCGCTCGGCAGCCGCTCCGCGGCTGCGGGTCAGCCCGTGACCACGCTGCGTCACAGGCTGCCGCACTGTGTCACTGGGGGTGCCGACGGCCGTAGATCATTGCGTAGACCATCGGCACCAGGATCAGCGTGAACAGGCTCGAGACCAGGAGGCCGAAGATCAGCGCCCACGCGAGCCCCGAGAAGATCGGGTCCAGCGTGATCGGGATCGCGGCGAGCATGGCCGTGCCGGCCGTCAGGAAGATCGGTCGGAGCCGGATCGCGCCGGCCTGCAGGATCGCTTCGCCGAGCGGGAGTCCGTCGTCGAGCGCCTTGCGGAGGAACTCGATCAACAGGATCGCATTGCGCACCGCGATTCCGGACAGCGCGATCATCCCGATCATCGCGGTCGCCGTGAAGAACACCGGCGTCGCGGCCCCGGCGACCTCGCCGCCCGCCACGAGGTTGAGGAGCCAGAAGCCCGGGATGATCCCGATGATCGTGAACGGGATCGACAGCATCAGGACGAGGGGCAGGAAGTAGCTCTTCGTCTCGTGGACCAGCAGGATGTAGATGCCGAAGCACGCGGCGAGGAAGGCGAGCCCGAGGTCGCGGAACGCGTCGAGCGTGATCTTCCACTCGCCCTCGCCGGTCCACGACAGCTCGATGCCCTGGGGCATCGCCCACGGGATGCCCGCACCCGACGCGAAGAACGTCCGCTCCTCGACGGGCACGATCCGCGTCGGGGCCGGAACGTCGGCGCCGTCTTCGAGCTGGTCCGCCTGGACGTCGAGGATCACCTCGGCCGGTGCGCGCCCGGCGACCTCGGCGAAGACGTAGGCGACGCGCTCCAGGTCCTTGTGCCAGATCGACTGGTCACCCTCGTCTTCGACGAAGGTCCCGATCTCCCCGAGCGGCACCGTGCCCTCGCCGATGGCGCTGGCGACCGCGAGCCGCTCGAGAGCGGTCCGGTCGCCTCTCATCGGACGCGGCAGGCGGAGCTCGGCGACGAGTGGGCTGCGTTCACGCGGGTCGTGGAACGTCGCCGCGCCGAGGCCTCCGATCGCCGCACCCAGCGTGCGCGCGACCTCGGCTTCCGTGACCCCGTGCAGCGAGGCCTTGGTCCGGTCGAGTTCGAAGCGCAGGCGGGGCCACGCGTCCTCGACGGTCGAGTCGACGTCGACGACGCCGGCCTCGGCGGCGAGCCGGGCCTCGAGCTGCTTGGCCGC
This sequence comes from Planctomycetota bacterium, assembly GCA_041164325.1. Taxonomy (GTDB): domain Bacteria; phylum Planctomycetota; class UBA1135; order UBA1135; family UBA2386; genus JAQCBR01. The sequence continues at coordinate 17,378 of JBEAPQ010000059.1, forward strand.
GGCGCAGACTTCGTCGTAGCCGACGCCGGCCTCGCCGCGCACTTCGACGGTCAGCGTGGCGATGACCGGCGGGCCGGGCGGGAGCTCGACGACCTGGAGGCGGGCGCCGTGCGCAGCCGCGACGGGTTCCAGCCACGAGCGGATGCGGAGAGCCATCTCGTGGCTGCCCGCTTCGCGCGCGCGCTTGTGGACCAGGTTGATCCGCAGGTCGCCCTGGTGCGGCATCTGGCGCAGCTGGTAGTGCCGGACCATGCCGTTGAAGTCGATGGGGGACGCCTGCCCGGCGTAGGTCGTGACGTCGGTCACCTCGTCCGCGCCGCGCACGACGCGGGCCAGCTCGCCGAGGACGGCATCGGTGCGCTCCAGCGTCGTGCCTTCGGGAAGATCGACGACCACCTGCAGCTCGAGCTTGTTGTCGAACGGCAGCATCTTCAGCGGCACGCGCCGGGTCATCGCGATCCATCCGGAGGCCGCGAACAGCAATCCGGTCACGAGCAGCAGGGCCCAGCGCAGCCAGCCGTGTGCGAGGACGGGGCGCATGAACCACGCGTAGGCACGGTAGATGCCCGAACGCCGGACCGCCTCGTGGTCGTCCTCGAGGTCGACGGCGTCGGGGTCCGGCTTCACGTGGTTCCGGAGCACGTAGTACGACAGCCACGGCGTGACCGCGAACGCGACCAGCAGGCTCATCAGCATCGCGAGCGGCACGTTCAGCGCCATCGGCCCCATGTAGGGGCCCATCATCCCGGTGATGAAGAACAGTGGGATGAAGCTGACCATCACCGCGAGGGTCGCGAGGATGATCGGCGGGCGCACCTCGTTGACGGCGGCGAGGACGGCCTGCAGCGGCTTGCGCTTCCACTGGCGCAGGTGGCGGTAGATGTTCTCGACGTCGACGATCGGATCGTCGACGACGAGCCCCAGTGCCAGCGTCAGCGCGAACAGCGTGACGCGGTTGATCGAGTAGCCCGCCATCTCGTTGACGAAGAGCGTCAGCGCGAACGTGATCGGGACGGCGGTGGCGACGACGAGGCCCTCGCGGATGCCGAGAGTCAGCGCGATCAGCGCGATGACGATGATGACCGCGACCCAGAGGCCCTCGAGCAGCTCGTCGACCTTGTCGTCGGCAGTGCGACCGTGGTCGCGCGTCACGCGCCAGTACACGTCGTCGGGCAGGAGGTCGGCGGCAGCCGCTTCGATGCGAGCCTGGACCTCCTCCGACACGTGGACCGCGTTGGCTCCCTTGCGCTTGGCGACGGCGAGCGTCACGGCCGCGAAGTCGTTGGACGGATCGGCGAGTTCCCGGGGGACGCCCTCGGCGGCCGGTCCGAACCCCAGGCGGACGTAGCCCTCTCGCTCTGCAGGACCGTCCGTCACGGTGGCCACGTCGCGAAGCCGGACCGGGCGCCCTCGGAAGACCCCGACGACCAGCTGGTCGAGCTCCTCGGCGCTGTGCCCGCCGGCCTGCACCTCCACGCGGATCGTCCGGTCGGCTCGCTCGAACGAGCCGACCGGCAGCGACGTGGCCGCGGCGCGCAGCGCGCCTGCCACGCGCTCGACCGGGAGGCCGCGTGCTGCGAGTGCGTCGAGGTCGAAGTGGACGCTCAGCTGTCGAGGTGGTCCGCCGACGATCTCGGTTCGGCCGGTGTCGGAGACGCCCTGCGCCGTGTGCTCGAGCTCCTCGGCGAGGCGGCGGAGTTCGTGGTCGCCGAGCGTGGGGGACCACAGCGTGACGTTGCAGATCGGAACGTCGTCGACCTCGATCGGCCGCACGACCCAGGACGCGACCTGCGGAGGGATCGCGTCCACGTTCATCTCGAGCTTGTTGTAGAGCTTGAGGAGGCTGTCCTCACGGTCCTCGCCGACGAAGAAGCGGACGGTCACGACCGCGCGGTGCGGCATGCTCGTCGAGTACACGTACTCGACGCCATCGATCTGGTAGAGCAGGCGCTCGAGCCGGGACGAGACCATGCTCTCGACCTCGGCCGCGGATGCTCCGGGCACGTCGACCAGGACGTCCGCGAGCGGGACGACGATCTGGGGTTCCTCTTCGCGCGGCGTCGTCTGCAGTGCGAAGGCACCTGCAACGAGCGAGAGGAGGACCAACAGGGGGGTCAGATGGCCGGTGAGAAAGGCCTCGACGATCCGTGCAGAGAGACTCCGGTCCTCGGACGGCGTCGGGGTCATCGTGCAGACGCTCCGCGGAGGACGGTGGCGTCGGCGAGGATGCGCTCACCCTCGCGCAAACCGGACAGGACGCGGACCTTGTCGCCAGCCCGCGTGCCGCCCAGCACGACGAAGCGACGCAGGAGACGCGCGCCGTCGGTGTCGACGACCAGGACCTGGTCGACCTGGCCGAGCGAGCGCACCGCGGCCCGTGGCACCTGGATCTCGCGTTGGGTCCCGAGGTGCACGCGGAGGCGTCCGAACATCCCGCTGAACACGCCATCCGGGCAGGGGCCGGTGACCTTCACGTCGAAGGCCCGGCTGCCGGTCTCGGCGAGCGGGACGATTTCGCTGACCTCGCCACTGCACATCAGGTCGAGGGCGTCGACCGCCACGCCGACTTCGGCGCCGACCCTGAGCTTGGTCGCGAGCTGCTCGCGGACGCTCGCCACGAGCTGCATGCGAGACGGGTCGTACAACGTCATGAGCGGCTGGCCGGGCGCGACGGTGTCGCCCTTCTCGCAGAGCTTGTCGATGACGACCCCGTCGATCGGCGATCGGATGATGGCGTAGCCGAGTGCAGTCTGTGCGGCTGCGACCTGCTGCGCGGCGCGGTCGACGTCCGCCCGGGTGTTCTCCAAGCGCGTCGTGTTCTGCTCGAGCTCCCGCGCCGAGGCGATCTGCTTCTCGAACAGTTCCCGGGTGCGGGCGAGGTCCCGCTCCGCCTGATCGCGGGTCTCGATCGCCGACCGATGGGCCGCTTCGGCCTGTCGGAACGCTGCGCGGAGGTCG
>JBEAPQ010000060.1:0-3290 GCA_041164325.1 Planctomycetota bacterium
GTGAAGGCAGTTCCGGGAAAGCGTGGGCGGGGGGCTCGTCCGTGACGTTGGCCGAGGCGTTCCTCGTTCGGATCGGTCGGCTTCGGGTCGACCGATCCAACGGACAGCGGAAGCCGCACAAGCCTCTGTTGCTGTTGATGGCGATCGGGCGCTGGGTCACGCGGGGCCAGCGGGAAGTGTCGTTCCTGGAGGTGGAGGAGACCCTGGTCCCTCTGCTCGATGTCTACGCGCCGCCTGTGGCGTTCGCGCACAGTCCCGAGCTGCCCTACTGGCATCTGCAGAGTGATGGGGTCTGGGAGATCCCTGGTGCCGACTCGTTGCCCGTCGGCGCCAAGGGCAAGCCGACGCGGCAGACCCTCAGGACGTCCGTCGGGCGCATCCCCGCGCTCTACGCCGACGCGCTCGCGTCGGACCCCGCTCTCGCCGCCCGCGCGGTCCAGCTGCTTCTCGAGGCGCACTTCCCGGGCTCCCTGCACGAAGACCTGCGCGCGGCGCTCGACCTGGTCGACGTGGGGGGCGCTCTCCCCGGACCCGCGGTCGATGCGGTCGCTGAGGTTCGCATGCACCGCGCGCGAGACCGCGGCTTCCGTGCCGAAGTCCTCGCGGCCTACGAGCACAAGTGTGCGTTGTCCGGCTTCCAGGCGTTGCTCGGCGGCGTGCCGTTCGGCCTCGAGGCCGCGCACGTCCACTGGCACAGCCAGGGTGGACCCTCCACGGTCGACAACGGCCTCGCGCTGACGCCCACGCTGCACAAGCTGTTCGATCATGGAGCGTGGACGCTCGACGACCGGCACCGGGTCCTGGTCTCGAGGCAGTTCACGGGGACCGACGCCGCGGTGCGGGAGCTCCGTGACCTGCATGGCAAGCCGATCCGTGCCCCGCTCGACACGCAGCCCGTGTCGCTCGAGTTCATCCACTGGCACCGTGATCCCAGACTCGGCGGGGTGTTCCGCGAGCCCGCGTTGTCCAAGCACTAGAGCGATCGGGCCCGTGACGCTCGTCGGCGAGCCCAGGAACCGCGGCGTGCGTCGGCGGCGCTCAGCCGCGCGGCGGGCGGTTGCCGCGCTTCTTCAGGTCCTTGTCGACCGCCTGCTCGAAGTAGCGGTCGAAGGCCGCGTCATCGCTCATCAGCAGGTCCTCGAAGCCCTTCGTCTTCTTCTCGAGTTCGCGGAGCTTCCGGCCCTCGTCGGCGTGCACGGCCCGCTCCGTGTCGAGATCCGCGCGGGCGAAGATCAGCCGCTGCTCGGCTTCGGCGCGCTTCTCCTCGGCGGCTGCGACGGCCTTCCGGAGCTCCAGGTTCTCACGCACGAGGTCCCGATCCGGGCCCGTGATGCCGTCCAGCTCCGCTTCCATCTCGCGCAGCGCCTCGTCCGCGACGCCCAGGACCTCCTCCAGCATGCGAAAGGTCTGACGCACCGCTTTGACGTCGTTGGAGGGGGTCGCGCGCAGCACGGCCAGCGCGTCCCGCACGCGCCCCCGTGGGCCTGGAACGGAGTTCGAGTCGCTCATCCCCCGATTGGAGCGCGCACCGCGTTGGGTGTCAGGACCCCATCCCGCTATCGTCTGCTCCCTTCCCCGCACGCAACACTCCCCGAAAGGAAGCGACCCCGATGCACGCCCGCGCCCGCCATATCCTCGTCCAGACCGAAGAAGCCTGCCTCGATCTCAAGCAGCAGATCGTCGATGGCGGGGACTTCGCCGCGCTCGCGGCCTCGCACTCGCAGTGCCCGTCCAGCCGCCGCGGCGGTGACCTGGGTGAGTTCGGCCGTGGCCAGATGGTGCCCGAGTTCGACAAGGCCTGTTTCGAAGGCCCGGTCGGCGAGGTCCAGGGCCCGATCCAGACGCAGTTCGGCTACCACCTGGTCGAAGTGACGTCGCGCTCGTGAAGCTCGTGGGGAGGCAGGATCAGCGGCCGCGCCGCCCCTGGCCTGCACCCCCGCCACTCCCGCCGCGTTCGTAGGCGGGCAGCTCCAGCAGGCTCGGATCGAGTGCGCGCAGCTTCGCCGTCTCGGCGTCGAGCGTCTGCAGCAGCTCGCTGCGTTCCTCGGCGACGAGTCGCCCGCGGAGCATCCGCGCGGTGTCCATCGGCGAGAGGTTGAGCCCGTCGAGGCTCGCGGCCGACATCGGGCGCCGCGCGAAGGATGCGCGCAGCGATGCCAGGCAGGCATCCACGTCGGCGGCCTCCAGGGCGAGCCTTGCCTGCGCACCGAGGATCAGCGCTGCGAAGTGGTCGGCGCTGTCGCGGCTCTCCGGCAGCGCCTCCGCAACCTCGTCGAACAGCGCGAGCGCGCGTGCGTAGGCCTTGCCTGCGTCCTCGGTCCGGTTGCGTCGGCGGTGGAACTCGGCCGCGACGATCCCCGCGTAGCCGGCGAACCACCGGAGCTGCGCGGTTGCCTCCGGCTCGGCGAGCCAAGCGTCGTAGGTCTCGACCAGGCCGTCGGGTCCGCGCTCGCGCAGCGTGCGCTGGCGCAGGCAGTCGTGCAGCGTGGCAGACTCCGGGAAGCGGCGAAGCCCTTCGTCGAGCACGCGCGAGGCGCGCCCGCGTGCGCCTAGGTGGGCGAGCAGGTCGTAGTGCGATGCGACCTGCACGTCGGTGCCGAGTGGATGCTCGGCCAGCACCGAGTAGGCGGCGCTGGCGTCGGTCAGCCATGTGCCCGGCCACTCCTCGCGGGCGCGCGCGGCGGCAACGATCTGTCGATGGCGTCCCTCGGCAAACAGTGCGAGCGTGCGGATGGCCTTCCAATCGGTCGTGCCCGCCGGAATGCCCGGGACGGCCTTCTCCGCGTGGCCGAAGGCCCGTTCGGACTCGCCGAGCGCCTGGGCGATCAGCGCGAGCACGACTTCGATGCGCCACGTCTCGCCGCCGAGCGCCTGGGCTTCGAGCGCGGCACGTCGCGCGTCCTCGAACAGCAGCGCCGTGAACTTGCCTGCCGTCCGCGGGTCGTTGGCAAGCGCCGCGGAGGCCTCGGGGCCGATCGCCAGCGCGAGGGAGCCCTCGGCGACGGCGAGGCGCGACTCGGCGTCGGCCGGCTCGTCGGCGGACGCCGCGGCGGCGCGATCGAGCGCATCCGCGACCTGACCGGCGTCCGGCGCGCGATACGAGGCGCCGCCGTTCATGTCGCGGGTCCACGTCTCCGCGTCCACCGCGTCGGAACGTGCGGCGAGACCTCGGTGCACGACGGCGAGAGCCTTGGCCTGCGGGGACTTGTCGCCGAGCGCCGAGAGGCGTGCGAGCAGGGCTTCGCGCTGCTCCCCCGCCATGGGGACGCGCAAGGCCTCGGCGATCAGCT
>JBEAPQ010000061.1:0-3324 GCA_041164325.1 Planctomycetota bacterium
ACGCACGGAACGCCGACGCGAGCCGCGCGCCGAACTTGACAAATGGTCATGATGCCTGCCATTGTGGTATCATGACCCGCACGCCCGACCCCCAGCGTTCGGCCGAGGATGGGGCCCCGAAACGCCCGCCTCTCCCGCCACGCAACGATCCGAAGAGCGGTCCCGACGGCTCCCGCGCGCCGACCCGCCCCCGGTGGCGGACGATCACCGATCCACCGCGTGTCTGACGCACGGCGCTCGTTCGCGGCGCACGGCGTGAGGCAGCCAGGGCTGGCCAGCCCCGGCAAAGATCAGAGCTCGTCGGGCGCGCCGATGTGGCCGAGGAAGGCCGAGGCGACGACGACGTAGGGCGAGGCCAGGTAGACCTGGCCCGGACCCGAGCGGCCGGGGAAGTTCCGGTTGATCGCCGAGACCGTGACCTGGGACGGGTCGTCGGACACGCCGGGGCCCGCCTTGATGCAGGCCCCGCAGCTCGGGTCGATCAGCTGGACGCCTGCCCCCTCGAAGAGCTGCACGTAGCCCATCGACTCCGCGTAGTCGCGGATGCGCTGGCTGCCGAACTGGATGTAGCAGCGGACGCCTTCCGGGATCGAGCGGCCGGCCTCGACGGCTCGGCGGACGACGGACGCGTACATGTCCATGTCCTCCTTCTTGCCGCCGGTGCACGAGCCGCCGTAGGCGATGTCGATCTTGACCTCGTCGCCGAGCGCGCCGAGCGGCACGCCGTTACGCGGGTCGCCGGGCGTCGCGACCATCGGCTCGATCGCGCCGAGGTCGATCGAGAACGTCTTGCAGTAGGTCGCGCCCTCGTCGGCGCGCACGACGCGGGCTGCGAGGTCGGCCCGGTCCATGCCGCGCTGCTTCTCCAGGTAGTCGAGGACCACGTCGTCCGCCTCGATGATGCCGGTGAAGCCGCCGGCCTCCACCGCCATGTTGGTCAGCGTCGCGCGCTCGTCGATGCCGAGCCCCGCCATGCCGGGACCGCCGAACTCGAGGACCTTGCCGATCCCCTCGCCGGTCTTGAAGAACGCGTCGCTCAGCAGCTTCAGCATCACGTCCTTGGCCGACACGCCGTCGCGCAGCGCGCCGTGCAGCTCGACGCGCGCGGTCTCCGGCACGCGGACGCGGACGTCCTTCGTGAACCAGGAGTTCGCCATGTCGGTCGAACCGACGCCGAACGCGAAGCAGCCGAGCACACCCGCCATGCAGGTGTGGCTGTCGGTGCCGATGACGAGCTGACCCGGCAGCGCCAGGTCCTCGATGACGATGTTGTGGCAGATGCCCTCCGAGCCGGCCTGCTTGCCGCCGCGCTCGACCTCGCCGTAGAGCCGCACGCCCTGCCGTTCGCTGAAGGCCTGCTGCACGGTCGCGAGGCTCGCCGCCTGTTCGCGGAGCCCCATCTGCACGTGGGCCTCCGGCATCACGCGGTCGAGGAACGTCAGGTGGTCGCGGAACGCGAACACCGAGGCCGGGTCGTGGACCTTGGCGTCTTCCCCGAGCCCCATCTTGAACAGGGACTCGGCCATCGGCGTGACGTACTCGTGGCTGAACCGGACGTCGGTGCGGACGAACAGCGCGTCACCCGGCTGGACCGCCGGAATGCCCTCGGCGCCGGTCGCCGCGTCGGCGATCGCGCGGTTGGCGATGATCTTCTCGCAGAGCGTCATCGGGCGCAGCGCGGTCTGCGTCACCGGCGGGACGACGTCGCCGGCGAGGCGCGCCTTGTTGAACGCGAACAGTCCGCCGTGCTCGACGATCTCGGTCGCGATCGGGTCGAGGCCCTTCGTGAACTCGCCGACCGGGATCGACTCGCCGCGCTGCACGCGCTCGATCAGCCCGAAGTCGGTCGACGTCAGGAGCCCGATGTTCTGGCAGTTCTGGCCGTAGATCTTCTCGATGTTCTTGGCGATGACGAGCTGGACGCCGGCCTTCAGCTCGCTGAACGGCGCGGTCTCGCGGCTCGAGCCGCAGCCCTTCGACACGCCGCTGACGATGACGCCGAAGCCGCCGTCCTTGATCGCGTCCTTCTTGACGACGCCGCCGCGCAGGCCGACGAGGCAGTAGCGCGCGAGCGTGTCGTCGTAGTAGTAGCAGACCCAGCCGGGCGTCAGCTCGTCGGTCGAGATGTTGTCGATCAGCTCCCGATCCGGGTCGAAGGGCAGGTCGACGCCCTCGTAGAGCTGCGCGCGGAGCAGGTCCGGGTCCTTCGTCAGGTAGAGGACACGGCCGGTGATCTGGACGTTCTGGCGCTTGTTCGTCATCGCTCGGAGGGAGGTCCTTCCGGCCCCACTCTCGCGAGGGCCGAACCGCGCAGTCTACGGCGCAGGGGTCAGGGCCGCCAAGACCGGCATCGGTCCGGGCGGCCTCCACCGGAGCGCGCGGATCAGACGCGCTCGACGATCATCGCGATGCCCTGGCCGCCGCCGATGCAGGCGCTGGCGCAGCCGAGCGTCTTGTCGGCGTCCTCGAGCTCGCGGACCAGGGTCAGCAGCAGGCGGGTGCCGGTCGCGCCGAGCGGGTGGCCGAGCGCGATCGCACCGCCGTTGACGTTGACGCGGTCCCGGTCGAGGCCGAGCTCCTTCTCGCAGCCCAGATACTGGGCGCTGAACGCCTCGTTGATCTCGATCAGGTCGAGGTCGGAGACCGCGACGCCTGCACGCTCGCAGGCCTTGCGAATCGACGGCACCGGGCCGATGCCCATGATCTCGGGCGGAACACCGGCGACCGCCCACGAGCGGATGCGGGCCTTCGGCTTCAGGCCGAGTGCCGCCGCGTGCTCGGCCGTCGTGACGACCAGCGCCGCCGCCCCGTCGACGATGCCGGACGCGTTGCCGGCCGTGACGGTGCCTTCCTTGCCGAAGGCAGCGCGCAGGCCGGCCAGGCCCTCGAGCGTCGTGTCGGGCTTGATGTGGTCGTCGGTGTCGACGACGAACTCCTTGCGGCCCCGCTTGACGGTGACCGGCACGATCTCGGCCGCGAACTTGCCGGCCTTGACGGCCGCCGCGCCGAGCTGGTGGCTCCGCAGCGCGTAGGCGTCCTGCTCCTCGCGCGGGATCGAGAACTTCGTCGCGACGTTCTCGGCGGTCTGCGCCATGAAGAACTTGCAGAACGGGTCGTAGAGCGCCGCGAACAGCATGTCCTCGAGCGGCGGCTGCGTGCCGAAGCGGATGCCGGTGCGGATGCCGCGGAGCACGAACGGCGCCTGGCTCATCGACTCCATGCCGCCCGCGACGCAGAGCTTGGCCTCTCCCATGCCCATCGCGTGGCACGCGGAGACCACCGACTGGATGCCGCTGCCGCAGATCCGGTTGACGGTCAGGGCGG
>JBEAPQ010000062.1:0-3376 GCA_041164325.1 Planctomycetota bacterium
AGATGTTCCCGTACTGGTCCTGTTGCATGACCGGACCACGGGAACTCGCCTCGCTGAAGCGCTCGCTGTGCCGCGCCTCGACGAGCCAGTTGGCGGCCAGGAGCTGGAGGGATTCCGACCACGCGGACGCACGCTCCGGCGCCTTGGCCAGCAGCGCTTCGATCGCGGTGCGCTGGAGGCGCAATCCCTCCAACCGGAACGCCGTGTCCTGGGCGTGGTCCTGCGGCCCGCGGGACGCCTGCATGCCGATCGTCGCGAGGATCTCCATGCCGCGCTCCGGGCGGGACGTGAAGCTCTCCTCGAGCCACGCAGCGCCGAACTCCTCGCGGATGCGGGGCGCCAGCGAGACCGCGCGCCGCAGCGCGTCCGCCTTGTCTTCGTCGGAGATCTCGCCGGCGGCGAGCGCGAGCTGGGTCACTTCCCAGGCACGCTCCAGGCTCGCGCGCCCGCCATCACGCGCGTGGACCGCGACATGGAAACGCGCGAGCAGGTTCAGCGCTTCACGGTCCGAAGCCTCGACGGCCTGATCGACCTCCGGCAGGAACGGGCCGAGCTCCGCCTCGCGCCCCATCGCGACCAGAAGACGCGCCGCATCCCGCTTCGACAGGCTGCGCTCCCCCTCCGGACGCGCGGTGTCGGCGACGAGCCGAGCGGCGAGGTCCTCGAACGAGCGCCCCTCCTCCAGGGCGCGGGAGGCAAGCTGCGCGAGCGGCTCGAGCTGGTCCTTCTGCAGGCCGCCGGGCGCAGCCGCCGCGAGGCCGAGCAGGTCGTCGAACGTGAAGCTGTTCTGCTCCTGGAAGTTCGAGGGGACCTGCGCGACACCGGGCCGCGGCTGCGTCTGGGGCGGGCGCTGGAGGGCGCGGAGCAGGTGCAGGAAGAGCGGCGCACGATCCTTCTCGGCAAGCCCCGCGAACCACGCGCCGACTTCGGGCCAGCGGCCGAGCGTCACGTGCCGCGAGAGGATCTCGAGGTCACGGGCCGCGCGCTTCTGCTCGATCTCGTTGCGCTTCTGCTCGACCGCCGGGTCCACGGGCTTCCCCGGCTCGACCGGCGGCGGAAGCACGAGCTCCGGGTCCGCGTCCGGTGCCTGGGGCTCGGACTGCGACCAGGCTGCGAGGATCGTCGAGCGACGCCGATCGAACTGGGCCTGGCGGAGGAGATTCGGCCGAAGGTCCGGCTTCTCGACGGGCGCTGCGGTGGCCACCTTGGGGTCCTGGACGTCCGCATCCAGCAGCGCGTCCCCGTCCTCTTCGGCCAGCTCGACGACCACCGGCTGGCTGCCCACCGTGGTCGTGATGGACCGCGCCGGCAGCGGCTTGGTGGGCAGAGGCTTGACGGTGGATTGCGCCAGCACGAACCCTGGCTGCAGGACCATCACCAGCGGAAGAACACGGAAGAAGCAGCTCGGAGTCATCGCGTTCGATCTCTGTCAGAGCGTGGAGCCCCGGAGCGGCGAAGCCCCTGCGGGACGGCGCACGCTGTCACCACGCACTCGACGGGGAGGCATCATCGGGGCTCGGCGCGTGAGAGCGAAGCCCCACGCGAGGAACTCTGGCCGAGGCAGGCGAGCCGAACGACTCGCCGCGGCTCGCGACCGACGCGCGCCGGAAGCGCCGCGTCAGGAGCCGTGCGCGTGGGGCACGTCGCCCCGCGCTCGGGGCGGAGTGCCTGTGACGAAATCTCGTCACGGGCTCTCCCGCAGCCGCGGAGCGGCTGCCTAGCAAGCAACTCGGAGGCTGTCGGCTGATTTGGTCACAGCCTCGGAGTGCGTCGCGCGCACACCTGTCCCCTCTCGATCCACCGAGGATCAGGAACCGCCGCCGTCGGGCGGTGGCCCGCCGCTCGCGCCACGCGCGTCACTCGGCTGCCCCTGTCCGTTGCCCTTGCCCTTGTTGCGACCGCGACCGCGACCGCTTCCACAGCCGTCTCACTGGCTGGGTAGAGGCAAGCCCTGGAGGTCCTTGACCTCGAGGCGCGCGAGCCGGATGGCCGACTCCAGGTTCTCGTGGGCGCGGGCCGCGCGCTCGGCATCGCCGGCCGCCTCGGCCCTTTCGGCGATCAGACGCCAAGTCTGACGCGCTGCATCGATCTCGGGCTCCCACTCGGTCCGCGGCTGGCCCTCGAGGCGCATCAGCCAGGTCATGTAGAACTGCGAGTTCGCGAACGCATCGCGGGCGTCGTCGAGGAGATCGGCATCCGCGCCGGGCTCGGCGAGGACCTCGTCGACCAGCGACCGCAGTTCGGCGTGTGCCTCGGGCAGGGCCTCGGCGTGCATCTGCGCCTTCGCCTTCTCGAGGCGGACGCGCCGCCGCGCGTCGACGGAGGACTCCGGAAGCAGGGCCAGCGCCGCGTCGAGGGCCTCGACGGCCTCCGCGTGGCTCCCGGCATCGCGGAGAGCGCGGGCTCGGCCCAGTGCATCCCCGGCGTCGTCGAGGCGCCCGAGCTCCTGGCCGGGCCCCTCGTGGTAGGCCCAGGCACACAGCGGCAGCGTGAGCCAGCCGGCGAGCAGGGCCTTGTGACGGAAGGTCATCGTCATGTCATGTTCCTCGGCGACCGGATGGCCCGGACCGCGCGGCTCCAGACTCTATCGGCTCCCGCCGCCCGCGACGAGCCCAGGATGCGGCTGGGAAGCCGTTCGAGGTCGCATCCCGGGACGGTGCGGCGTTCCGAACAGGGTCAGAAGCAGCGGCAGGAACGCCAGCCCTGCAGCCCCGAATCCGACCGCCAACAGCGCGTATTCGCGCTCGGTCAGCTGCAGCACCGGGTCGGTCTTGCCGCTGCTCGTCACCTGGCGGATCGCATCGCTCGCGACGTGCCGGAGGTTGCCGTCGTGGTAGATCCCGCCGAGCCGGAGCGCGAGCTGCCGCAGGCTGGCCACGTCCTGCCGGGACTGGCGCCCGTCGATGAAGCTGCCGGCGAGCGGGTCGCCCACACCGACGACGAGGACCCCCGAGACCGAGGGCGGCATCTGCGGCATCCCGGTCGCCGGAACGGTGTCACCGTCGCTGACCACGACGAGGGTCGCGCTGCCAGGGTCCCAGGGTCGAGCGATCCTGGCGGCCTCCGCCAGCCCGTCGAAGAGCCGCGTCTGCCCGGGGCGGAACGCGTATTCCATCGGCAGGTCTTCGAGGATGTTGCGGACCACCTCGGCGTCCGACGTATCGACGACGACCGGCTTCGCGCCGTTGTAGGTCGCCACCACCGAGATCCGGTAGCGGCTCAGCGAGACCCGACCGAACATCGAGTCGAGCACGTCCTTGGCCCGTGCGCGCCGCGCCTGCTTGCGACTCGGCCCCGCGTCCTGGAGCCGCATGCTCGGCGAGACGTCGAGGACCAGCACGAGGTGGCGGAACTCCTCTTCGTCGCCGGCGGCCTC
>JBEAPQ010000063.1:0-11713 GCA_041164325.1 Planctomycetota bacterium
GGAGCCGGTCCGCCAAGAGGCCGGTTTCTGGCGGGGATCGTGCTGTGCGGGCCGCCGGAATTCGTGCGCTGACTGGCCGGATGCGGCGACGCCGCAAGGCGCTCGCGCCGGGTAGGCGGACGTCGGCACGCGTCACAGGTCGCGCCGGAATCGGACGCAACGTGTCGGTTCTCGCCGAACCGCTGCGCCCGCGGGCGATCGGCGCAGCCTGTGGCGGAGTCGGGCGCGGGACTCCTCGCGATCGAGGGGGGGCGTTGGATCGGGCGAGGCTGCGCGACCTTCCGCAGCGACCGCGGCGCAGGGGCTCCCCGGCACGCCGACGCGGGGCAGCCGTCGCGGGGCTCCGCCCGCTCCCATGCCGCGCGCCAGGCTTGCGGCTCCGGGGGCGCCGGGGCTGCAACGGCGTTCGCCGTCGGGGCGCCGGCCCTCCACCGGTAGCCGGTGCTCCAGCTGCCAGGCGACCTCACGCCGTTCACCCTCCGAGGGAGACAGGCGGTCGGAGGCTGTGACCTTGTCGAGTCACGGGCTCTGCCGCGGCCGCGAAGCGGCCGCCAAGCGAGCCGTTACCGGCTCACTTGCGGGGGCCGCGACCGCCGCCGAAGTTGATCTCGGAGAAGCCGGCCTTGCTGACCGCGTCCACGGTCGCGGCGACGTCCCCGTAGGTCGTGCCGGAATCGGGCTCGATGACGACGGACATCAGCTTCATCTGGCCCGGGTTGTCCTTGTCGGGCACGCGACGCGAGGGGTCCTTCGCAATCTTCTCGAGGTCGGCCACCAGGCGTTCGATGTCCTGGTAGGGCTTGGGCCCGAGCATCCAGTGGATCTTGTGGCCGAGGACCATGTAGGCGTTCTCGCGGCCGGTCTGTGCGTTGATCAGCGCAGCACCGCGGCGGCGCGGCTCCTTCTGTCCGAAGTCGTCCATGACGATCTTCAGCGACAGCTGCTCGACCGGCTCGGCCTGCGTCGACTGCGAACCCTTGTCCTTCGGCAGGTAGGCCGGGAGCTTGGCTTCGAGCGTTTTGAAGTCGATGCAGAGGAAGAAGATGATCAGCAGGAAGACCGCGTCGATCATCGGCGTCATGTCGGTCTTGGCTTCCTGCTCGGCGTCTTCGAGGTGGCTCATCTCGGTGGGCTCCTGGTGGCCTGGACTTCCGGGGGACGGGGGGCCAAGCCTGTGTGGGGTGTGGGGTCAGCTCTCGGATCGGATGGATCCGCGGTCGTCGCGCCGCCGGAGACTTGCCTGCCGAGGCAGGCCATCCCGCGGCCGGCGCGCGGATGTCACCGGAACGCGTCCGGTCGCTGCTTCTGTTCCTTGTCTTCCTCGCTGAGCGCGAGTTCGAGCTTCCAGAAGGCGGCCTCGGGCTGGGAGCAGGCCGTCATGAACAGGCCGACCCAGTGCCACTCGGTCCACTTGTCGGCACGGACGAGAACCGGGTCGTCGACCACGGTGACCTTCCGGCCGCCGATGACCTCGTCCTTCTTGTCGGTGACGATCTCTTCCTTCCACTCGATGAGCAGCGTCCGGAGCTTGTCCTTCGCGACCTGCTCGGTCTCGCCGTCGACGATCGGGTCGTAGTAGGTGTTCTTGCGATACACCATGCGACCGTCCTGGGCGATGTTGATGACCGGGCGCACGTCCGGCGGCGCTTCGTCGGGCACCGCATACTGCGCCTTCGGCAGGATCAGGTCTTCCAGGTCCTTCTGGCTGAGGTCGATGACCAGCACGAAGAAGATCATCAGCAGGAAGACGCAGTCGATCATGGGCGTCATGTCCATGTCGACTTCTTGACTAGCCTTGGAGGACTTCGCCATGGGCTCTTCGCTCTCGGGCGATCGGGTCGTGCCCGATCCTTGTGTGGGGGTGTCCGGTCGAGGGGACCGGTGAGGGGTTCGCGGGGCGGTCTTGGATGCCGCCCGATCAGTCCGCGCGGGAGAACGGCGGGAGGCCGTGCCCGGTTCGCCGGCGTGGATTGGTTCCGCGCACGGGCGATCCGGTGGTGGCCTGGCCTCGCTTCACCCTCGCTGCCTCCGCCCGTTCGATCCTCCGCGCAGAGCACGGAGGGCGACCGGCGACAACAAGTGGATCAGGCCGCGGCCTTCGAAGCGCGGAAGCGCTCGAAGAGGTCCTCGGCGATCGCGTTCACCTCGATCGTCGTGCGGACGACCTTGTTGCGGAACGTGAAGTAGAACGCGCCGGTCGGCAGCGCCACGCACAGACCGAAGATGGTCGTGACGAGCGCCAGCTTGATGCCACCCGCGAGGATGGCCGGGCTGACCGAGCCGCCTGCGGCCGCGATCGTGCCGAAGGTCACGAACATGCCGGACACCGTGCCGAGCAGACCCATCATCGGGGCCGACGCAGCGATCAGCGAGAGCCAGCCGATCTTCTGGAAGAGCTTGACGGTCTCCTCCTCCTGCATTTCGCGGACGGACGCCTGGATCGTCTCGAACGAGTAGCCGAGCTTGCCGAGACCCGCACCGACGATGTTCGTCAGGTAGACGGGCTGGCTCTCGCACAGGTCCATCGCGTCCTGGAACTTCTCTTCCTCGAAGAGGGCTTCGAGCTCGTCGATGACTTCCGGCGGCGCGAGCTTCTCGCGCTTGATCGACACGAAGTTCTCGATGATCAGGGCCACCGAGACGATCGACAGGGCGACGATGATCCAGCCGATCAGACCTGCGTTCTCGAACGCCTCGGTGATCGGGTTCGGCGTCTCGACTTCCTGGGCCGTGGCGACGGAAGCGAGGAGGAACGGGGTGACGACGGGCAGGAGGCCGTGGAACAGGTTCTTGGTCCGGAACATGGAGCTGTTTCGGGGCTTTGGGAGCGGGCGGATCGAGGGGCGGACCCGCCGGAGAGACGGAGGTTCGGAAGCGTGAAGAGTGTGCGCCGGGAGGGCTTCTCGGGAAAGTCCCAGGCCCGCACGGCGCGGAAGAAAATCACCGCCGGCAGTGGCGTGCGGGGCGTGGACCCGCGCGTTCGACCCGAGGCGGCTCCGGGTCCTTCGGCCGTATGGAGAGCCGCGCGGCGCGTCGTGTCCAGACGGGCGGGTGTGACCCTGCCCGTCCAGCCTGGCGCGCGCGGAGCGCGCGTTCAGTTCTTCGCGGCTTCGGCCGCGAGTGCGGCCCAGGCCGACGACGCGTACTCGCGCGTGACGGAGGTGAAGTAGTCCAGCGCGCGCTGGCGGTAGGTGGACGACTCGTGATCCGGTCCGAGCGCGAGCAGCACGAGCCCCGAGTAGTAGAGGGCCTTCGCGGTCACCTCGCCGGCGGTCGGGTCGAGGAGGTTGGCTTCGGCCAGCGCAATCTGCGCGGCGCGCAGGCTCTCCACGTCGACCGGGTCCTTGCCGCGCAGGTAGAGGGCTTCGCCCTCGCCGGCACGCGCGGCGGCACGGATGGCGGCGTTCGGCGCGCGGCCGCTGAGATCGCGGAAGTAGCGGAGGGCTTCGTCGAACTGGCCCTCGCGGACCATCGTCTCGCCCACGCCGACCGAGGCCTCGGCCATCAGGGACAGGAGCTCGCCGCTCGGCTTCTCGCCGCCGGCGCTCTGCGCAGCCTGCTGCGCCTGCTGGAACGCGGAGCGGGCGTTCGTCAGATCGCCCTTCGCGAGCAACGCGCGCGCGAGTTCGAAGCGGGCGCGGGCGCCCCAGATCGGCGCCCAGCCCTTCGCGATCGCGTCATCGGCGAGCTTGCGGAACGTGCCTTCGGCCTCGTCGGCCTTGCCGGCGACCAGGAGCGCGCGGCCGAGGGCGTGGGTGGCATCCGGAACCCGGAAGCCGTCCTCGTTCGCGGAGATCCACGCGCCGAGCTTGTCGGCGGCGAACGCGGCCTTCTGCTGATCCGTGCCCGCGGCCCGCGCGAGCGCATCGGCCTCCAGGAACTGGCACTCGACCTGCAGGACGGCGCGCTTCGTCTCCTTGCCTCCGTCCGCGAACGCGGTCGCGGCCTCGTCGAACCGGCCGTTGCGGGCCGCGGTCCGACCGAGGAGATAGCCCTGCGGAGGTTCGCTCCAGTCGATCTCGGCCACGGAGTTGGCCGGCAGATCGAGAGAGTCACCGCTGCGCGTGTAGCGCACCGTGGTCGACGTCAGCTCGGTGATCTCGACACCGCGGACGCGGCGCCCGGAGGTCGTGATGAGCACGTCCTGGATACGACCCTGGGCGACCAGGGATTCCGCCGGCACGGCAGCGAGGACGCCGAGGAGGAGGAGGGGGAACTTCATGGCTTCGTCGGTGAGGCCCGGCGCGCCGGACCGTCTGTGTGTCTTGGTCGTTCGATGGTGGCCGCAGCACGCGTGGGGCGCCCGGGTGGGCGCTCGAGCGCGCCGCGATCACCGCGGCATCAGTCAGACGCAGGCCCTCAGCGGACCGTCTGGAACAGCTGGTAGATCTCCTCGCCAGCCGGGCCGAGCGCGCGCAGCGCTTGGAACTCGTCGACGCTCTTCGCGCGGTTGAAGTGCACGTCCCGCAGGCGGGCCTTGTCGGCGTCCGTGCGCGAGGCGCGCGTCGCGAACATGAAGCACTCGCACTCGAACTGGTACCACTCGAGCGAGTAGTCCTCCACGCCACGGGAGCGGAGATACTTGCGGTACTCCTCCCAGTGACGCTGGTAGGCCTCGGCCGGTTGGTCCATGCCGGCGACCTCTTCGAGACCACCGCGGTCGTTGAACTCGAACCAGCCACCCTGGGCGAGGCTCAGGTAGCGCTTGACCGGGTAGTTGTTCGGGTTGGCCGCGGCAGCCGTCTGCAGGATGTCGACCGCGTCGCGGAACTTGCGCTGGCGCAGCAGCGCTTCGCCGAGGCGTGCCGTCACGAACTTCTCGACGTTGTCCTTCTGGTCCTCGGACTCGCCGTAGACCTCGACGATCTTGCGACCGAAGCGCTCGGCGGTCGCCCAGTCCTTCGCGTCCGACGAGATCGTCAGCGTGCTGAACAGGACCGAGTAGTCCGGGCGGCTGCCGGCGTTGTCGAGGTAGTCGACGCCGCTGGCGACGGCCTGGCGCCGGGCTGCCGCGAGGCGCTCGATCACCGGGGCCAGAGTCGCCTCATCGGCGCCCTGCTTGACGAGCGCGTCGAACTCGGTCTCGACGGCCTTCTGGGCGTCGTAGTAGGCCTTGAACACCGCGGTCGCGAGGTTCGGCACCAGCGCGCTGTTGGCCTCGATGTTCCGGAGGGTCCGATAGCTCTCTTCGGCCTTCGCGAGGTCGCCGAGCTCGATCTGGAGGCGTGCGACGATGTCCCACGCGTTCGGCACGTAGCCGGGCCCAGCCTCGCCGTGCGTGTCGATGAACGCGCGCAGCTTGGTGATCGTCGGTGCGAACCGGGTCGGGTCCGGTGCGCCGCCGACGCGTCCGACCGCCTCGAGGTAGTCCATGTAGGCGTCGTAGAACACCACCGAAGCCAGCGCCTGGGAGCGCGTGTCCACCAACTCACGCCGATCACCCGGGATCTCGCCGGCCGGCGATGCGATGAAGGCCTCGTAGGCCTTGACCGCGGCGCGTGCCTTGGCGTGGTCCCCAGCCTGCTGCCACGCGACGACGATGCGCGCCTGGGCCGGCTCGTAGTAGGGGGTGTCCTGCGGGACCTGCGCGAAGGTCTGGGCTGCTTCGGCGTACTTCTTCTCGTCGAGAAGACGGCCGCCGTCCCGCCAGCGCAGCTTGGCTTCGCTCGCGGCGCCACCGACGTCGGCGAGGAGCGTCGTGACGTCGTCCTTCAGCGACCGCATCTCCGGATAGTCGCTGTCGGTCGCCTCGCGGAGGAAGCCGGTCCAAGCGCGGTCGAGCACGTCGCCGGCCTCGGTGACGAGCGCGTCGTCGCCGCTGCCGCGGTACTTGTCGAGCCCGTACTTCGCGGCCAGCGAAGCCTCGAGCAGGCGACGCTGGAGGCCGAAGCACTTGGCCATCGACGTCCAGGCCTCGAGCCCGAGCGTGCGCTTCTCCTCGTCGGTCATCGCGCCGTAGGCACGCTTGAAGCCGCGGATGGCGCGTTCGTATTCGCGGGCCTGGTAGTCACCCTTCGCGACCTCGAAGAGCAGGGCACCGGTCACGACCGAGCCGCTCGGGATCTCCAGGATCTCCTTCAGGACGGCCTTCGCGCGCACGCCGATGATGTCGTTCGGGTGCTCCGCGTTGATCTTCTCGGCGATCGCGAGCGCGGTCGCGACCTTGTCGGCTTCACCGGTCTCGGACAGCGCGCGCGCCTCGGTCAGGAAGACCGGGTGTCCGAAGGTGGGGTGGGCGACCTCGAACGGGTCGGCATTCTCCTCGCCGTACTTCTTCAGGTCCTCGCGGAACGCATCGACGAACGCGAGGGTCTTCTCCGAATCGCCGAGCTGGAACAGCGATTCGGCGGCCTTGTCGTACGTCTCCTGCAGGAGGTTGAAGATGTACTCCTGCGTGTCGCGCGTCAGGCCGAGCTCGGCGGCCTGGTCGAGCGCCGTGTGGATGCTCTCGATCGTCAGCTCGAAGTCGTCGAAGGCCGTCGAGTAGTCGCCGAGGACTTCGCCGATGCGCGACATCTCGAACCAGCCGCGCAGGCCGAGCAGCGTGCCTTCACCGACGTCGAAGATGAACTCCTCGAACGTGTCCCGCGCGATGCGCGAGAGGGGCACACGGTCGCGGGTCGATGCACGGGCCGACTCGCGCTCGAGCATCGCCTTGAACAGCCAGGTGATGTAGTAGTCCCGCTGCGCCTCGGAGCCGTTCTCCTTCCGGCGCGAGCCGATGCCGTCCATCACCTTCTCGCAGGCTGCGATGCCGTCCTTGTAGACGTCGCTGGCCTGCTCCTCGAGCTCGGCCACCGTCTCCGGCGCCTCGTCGCGCGCGAGCGAGATCTCGTCGAGCAGGTAGGCTCCGTATTCGTAGCAGGCCTCGATCATCGTCCGCCGCGCGCGGTCTGCGACCGGTTCGTCGGAGTAGCGGTCGATGAACTCGCGGCTCTGCTGGAGGGCGTCCCTGAACAGCGTGCGGCGCTCTTCGCGGTTCGGATGCGACCGCGCGCCGATCAGGCTGATCTCGATCCCGAGCTGGAAGATCTCCTTGAAGTCCGCGCTGTCCTTGTGGACAGCCTGCAGGCGCTCGACCTCCGACTTGGCGAGGGACGTGAAGTTCAGGCTCGTCGCCAGCTTGCGCACGAACACGGCGTCCCGGGCAACCCGGGATTCCTGCGCGGCGAGCGGGACCAGTCCAGTGAGGAGGAAGCCGCTCAGCACGCGGCACGCAGTCCTTCTGCTCATCGTCGACCGTTCGAAGGGGTGGGACCGAAGGATCGGGCCGTCCGTGCTGCTGCACGGATCGGGAATCGCGGGCTCAGGGAGGGGTTGCCGGAGCCGCGCGGGGGAACGGCGAAGCATATCGACGAGTTCAGAGGGATCCAAGCAGCACAGCCCACGGCACACGTCGCAACCACGACGGCACGTGGGCGGAGTGGGGGGGGCGACGGGGCGGAATGGATTGCTGTGGATCTCCGTCGGGGCTCTCGCGGGGTCCTTCACGACGACGGGGGCGATGCGCTTCCGTGCGCCCGCGGCACACCATCGGTCCGTGACGGTCTCGGGGCCCTGTCATGTCACCCTCGGAGGCTGTGGCCCAGCGCCTCCGCATTGCTTGCCGGGCAGCCGTTCGGCGGCTGCGGGAGAGCCCGTGCCGACACTTCGTCACAGGCTCTCGCAGCCTGTGACCAAATCAGTCTACAGGCTGCGACGTGCATACTTGGCGACGGCTCTCGCCGTCGCGGAGAGGCCGTGACTCGATAGAGTCACAGCCTCTCGGAGGCTGTGACCAAATCAGTCTACAGCCTCCGAGTTTTTTGCTTGGCAGCCGCTTCGCGGCTGCGGGAGAGCCCGTGACGACATTTCGTCACAGGCTCTCGGAGCTGGTTGCCATGCTCTGGCGGGGAGACGGTGAGATCATGGGCTCCTCCGGACCGGCTCGGCTGTGGGGCCCCGCCCGGTCACGCACCATGACCTCTCGAAGCCACCGCATCCCCCTTCGCCTCGTCTTCGCGGTGGTGTGGGTGGTTCAACTCGGCGGGATGCTGGTCCTCGACGATCTCTACCCCGTCGAGATCTACGAGCCATGCATGCGCGCGCTGGTCGTGCTCCTGCCCGAGGACTTCGTGGCCCAGGGCAATATTCTGCTGGGTCTGTCGCTGCTCATTGCCGCGACTCTCTGCTACGCGCTCGTCTGGACGACGCTGTTCGCACTGGTGCGCCGCTGGGCGCGCCGAAGTCGTTCGGCCTAAGCCGAACGGAACGCCGCGTTCTGCAGCGTGCGTTCCAACCCGTCGGCGGTGGCTGTCACGATGCGACGGGCCAAGAACCCGCAGAGGAACGGCGGCCACAGCAGGTGCACAGCCTGCAGCATCTGGAACACCTGCCCGCGCGTGCCGTCGTGTGCGCTCTCGACGGCGTAGGTCTGCAGCAGGAAGTAGATCCCGAGCGTCACGACGAGGCCGGCCGCGACGATCCACGCGGCGATGCGCACCAGCGGCGATTCGCTGGCGATGCCGTAGGTGGCGCGTGTGGCGCTCGCGCCGTCGGCGCTGAGCTTGACCAGGCCTCGGTGGCGGTGCGGTCCACGCGCGACGGTCCACTCGACTTCGTCGTCGGTCGCCCGCGTGATCCGCGCCTGACTGAGCGGAGAGATCTGCTGGGCCTGCGCGAGTGTCGCCAGGAGCGCTGTGCGCACCTCTGTCGGCGTGGCCTGGACTTCGCACGTACCGGAAAGCGGCTCGCGCAGCCGTCGGCGCGTCGACCACGTGAATCGCGCCCCTGCCACCCAACCTCCGAGCGCGAGGCCGGCGAGCACGTCCAGCCAGAACCCAGCGGTCTCCGCGTCGAGCAGGGCTGGGGTCGGGAGCATGGCGACCGAGTCTAGCGCGTCATCGCCCTCCGACTTCGCGAAGCTCGAGGTCCAAGGGGAGCTCCCCGCGAGAGGGGACGTCGACGCGTTGCACCGCGCGGTAGGAGACCTGCGTTGCCTTGTTGGTGTGGAGGACTTCCAGGTCCCAGGGCCCCGGCGGAACATCGGCGACCCGGTAGCTCGCGCCCGGGTTCGTCGAGAGTTCGCGGATCGGTGCGTGGCGCTTGTGGGCAGGCGTCGACTCATCCACGGCGTGCGTCAGCGTGATCAGCACCCAACCGGGAGGTGGGAGCAGTTCGCCGTCGGCGGATCGCAGCGTCACGGAACCGAGGACGGTCACGCCTCCGGGTGCCTGGAGTTCGACGCGCGCCGTCGATCCCGCAGTGACCTCGACCGAACGCGAGGTCCGCGCGGACGAGAGTTTCGGAATCCCGCGGGATGGGCGCATCAGCTCGACGGTGTAGGCGCCGGGTGCGAGATGCTCGAACCGGAAGCGGCCTTGGGCATCGGTGGTCGCGGTTCGTGCGGGCCCCTTGTCGCCGTCGGCAGGCCGCACCTGGACCAGCTCCTTCTGGAGCCCCTGGCCTGTCCCGTCCAGCGCGGTTCCCTCGATGGCTCCGCCGGCGGGCATGACGAGCTCGATGTCCTGCTCGGCGCCGGCCCCCTGGATCCACACGACCTCGGAGTGCTCGCCCCACTCCGCGTCGAGGACCCGGACCTGGAACGGCCCTGGCTCGAGGTTCGAGAGCGTGAAGGTTCCATCGGCCCCGGTGCGGGCCTTCTCGGCCCGCAGCGCGGTTCCTTGACCCTTGCTCGGGACCGAGCCCTCGTCGCTCGGCTGCGTGCGCTGCGGCTGCCCCACGACGCTGGCCCCTGCGATCGGCGAGCCGTCCGGCGCGACGACGCGGCCGCGCAGGTTGGTCCCAGAGAGCAGCGCGATGATCCGGTCCGAAGGATCTGCATCACGACGCGCGACCAGATCGTCGACGCGAAGACTCGCGTAGCCTTCGGCGCGGACTTCGATGCTCGCACGGAAGCCCTCGGGGATCGGGGTGCTGCCCGTGTCCCAAGTGCCGTCCGCGCTCGAGATCACCTTCCCGATCAGCCACTCGAGCGCGCCCTTGTCCTGGGCGGGCTCACTGCCCTTGCCGGCCTTCCTCTCTCCCTGTTCCGAGGGCGGCAGGAGACGGACGAAGAACTCGGTGACCGGCAGGTTCGTGCGGGCGTCGACGACGGTCGCAGCGATGCGCGCGGCGGGCGCGAGCACGAACTCCAGCGGGCCCACCGGCACCTGCTCGACGTGGATCGACTGCGGCAGGTGGCCATCGGCGGTGACTCCGATGTCGAAGCCGCTGGCCGGCAGACCACGCACTCGGAACGTGCCGTCCTCGGCCGGGGTCACGGTGCGGAGCAGTGATCCCTGGAAGTAGGCGTAGACCGTCGTCTTGCCGGTCGGTGCGCCCATGCTCGACCGGACGTGACCCTGGACGGCGTGCCCGGGCTCCAGCTCGACCTTGGTGATGAGCGGCCGATCCTCGGGCACGGACACCGGCAGGAACGCGGGGGAGTAGTCCTCGTACAGGACGGCGAGCGTGTTGAGGCCCGGGCGAGCCGTCGCGAACGAGAACCCGCCCGCGTCGTCGGTGGTCGTCTCGGCGATGGTCCCGTCGACGGGCTGTTTCGGGTAGGCCGGCCGCTGGGCGAGGTAGACCTTCGCCTCCGCGACGGGCTGGCCTGCAGGGTCAACGACCACGCCGCGGACTCCGGAGCCCCGCTTCATGACGACGACCACGGCGGGCTCGTCGGGTGTGGGTTGGGCGGACAGGGCCTCCGCCCCGAGCCAAGCGGCCTGCCCGAGGAAGCCCTCCGCCGTGACCCAGACCAGGAGCTTCTGCGAATCGGCCGTGACGTCGCCCAACGCGAAGCGCCCCTCGGCGTCGGAGCTCAGCAGCGGCTCGGCCGGCCGGAACGTCTCGATCGATGCTCCTGCGACCGGTCGGCGGTCCTCGTCGACAACGAGCCCGTAGATGGTCTGCGCGGGCTTCATGCGGATCAGGAACTCCACCTCGGACTCGTCCCGACTGACGAAGCGCGACTCGAGATGGAGTGCCAGGCCCGCGGCGCGGACTGCGATGTGGACGGGAACGGAAACCTCTTCCCGCGGTGGCGGCACATGCAAGGAGAACAGCCCCTCCTCGTCCGTCCCGGTCAACGGGTTGGATTTGGAGCGGTCGTAGTCGTTGAGCCACGCCTCGACTTCTGCGTCGCGAACAGGTTGGCCGTCCGCGGTGACGATCTGACCGCGCAGGCGCAGCGGAAGG
The DNA here is from genome assembly GCA_041164325.1 of Planctomycetota bacterium. GTDB lineage: Bacteria > Planctomycetota > UBA1135 > UBA1135 > UBA2386 > JAQCBR01. The sequence goes on from JBEAPQ010000063.1 coordinate 11,182, forward strand.
CTCCCCGCCTCGGGCGCAGGGGCGTCCTGCGCGGTCGGCACGGCAGTCCGGGCTGCGGGGGCTTCGGGTTCATGTGGGAGGGACGCGGCATCTGCATCTCCCGCCGCCGCCGCGGGAACATGGGCGAGCGTCGGGCCAGGAAGCGGCGCCTCCGGCTGCACGGCCTCGCCTCCTGCGAACCCGACGTAGACTCCGAACCCCGCGAGCAGGGCTGCGGCCAGGATCAGCTGCTTCTTCATCAGTAGTGCAAGTGCGGTCGCGCCGGGAGCGACGGCGACGGACGCGGTGGCGCTGGGTGCGTCGACGGGACGAATGAGACTCCCGATGCCGAGCGGCTCGCCGAAGGGAGCGCTCGCAGCGAAGGGCAGGAGCGCGGCCTTCCAGGCTGCGCGCCCACCGTGGGTCGCATCCATCTGCGTCCGAAGGCGGGCGATGCCGCGGTGCAGTCGCGTGCGGATCGTTCCCTCGGAGACCCGCGCGCGTGCCGCGGCCTCAGGGATCGAGAGTCCGTCGAAGTAGCGGTGGATGATCG
>JBEAPQ010000064.1:0-3542 GCA_041164325.1 Planctomycetota bacterium
ACGGATTCCTCGAGTCCGAAGGCCTCCGGGTCCGACAAGAAGAAGAGCTGAACCGCCCTCGGCATCGGGCGGTGGGCTATCCTCGCGACCTGCCCCGACCAAGCCGCCCATGACCAGCCGCCTGTCGATCCGTCCCCTGGCCCTGCTGGCCCTTCCGGCCATGCTGGCGACCGCAGGATGCTCCGGCTGGTTCTTCTCGGGGGTCGACTACCCGGATCGCTCCCGGCCCATCGCGCGGATCGAGACCCAGGGTGGCGTGGAATACGGGGCCACGACGGAGTTCGGCGTCCTGTTCCTGGGCCGCACGGCCACCGAGGGTCCGTGCCGCGTCCGGATGTTCCTCGGCGAGCAGCTGATCGTCGACGATGGCCAGATCGAGCCCTTCGGAGCCGGGATCTGGCGCGCCCAGACCGACCTGGTCGGGCAGGGTGCACCGCTTTGGACCTCCCCCATCACAGGAGAGGAGGACCTCGTCGCCCTGTGCCTGGACGAGTCGCTCGCCGTCGACGTGCCGGTCCGGCTCGCGCTCCTGGACGGCGTCGATGGATACGTCCTCGAAGCGCCGGACCGCGATCTGCCCGCGGGCACCCCGATCTTCGTGCGCGACGCCGCGGAGCGGCTCTGGTTCGCCGGCCTCGTCAGCGCACGCGCCACGCTGCAGCTGAGCGGTGGCGCGCAGACCGACCTGTTCGTGTTCGCGGGCCCGCGCGCGCTGGCGGACGCCCTGGAGCAGCCGGAGAACCACCTGGCTCCCGTGCTCATCAAATACCGGCCGGACGGCATCTGGCTCGAGACGCAGCAGCGCCGCACCGCGGCGCCTCCCGCCGGCGACGGCGGCTGAAGCGCGGACCGCGTCCGGACCCTGACGGTCACCGGGTCCGTCGACAGGATCGGGGATGCTCTCGCGGCGGCGGCCCGCTCCGGGCGACGACTGCGGATTCCGCCCCCGCGATGCCGCGGTGGAGTAAGGTCGGGTCGCCCCGCGCGATCATGACACGCCCCTCGAACACCCTGCGACTTCTGGCCGCAATCCTCGGCGGCACCTTGGGCGCCGCCCACGCCCAGGACCCCGAGCCGGTCCCCACGGAACGGAATCCGGCCGTCGAGATGCGGATCGCGCGCCTCGACGAAGCATGGAAGGATCGGAAGATGGAGCGGGACGGCGAAGCCGGCGGCGCCCTGATCGAGCTCTCCGAGATGCTCGATGCCCCGGTCCACCCGAAGGACGAGCAGGCCATCCGCGCAGCCTTGGCCAAGGTCCTGACCGCAGGCCGCCTCCGCCCGGCGGATCGCATCGAGTGCTACGAACTCGCCGCGAAGGGGCTGGCCAAGCTCGGCGACGACGGCACGAAGATCCTGATCCAGACCTACGAGAAGAAGCGCTTCCCGCGCCACGCCGAGTGGGCCCCGATGCGGGCGGTGCTGGTCGAAGCAGTCGGTGCGTCGGGCTCTGCCACGGCGGTGCCCTTCCTCGTGGAACGCGTCCAGCGCGGTGACGAGCCCGCCGAGCTCGAGGCCGCCGGCGCGGCCATGAAGGGGTTCGCCGGAGCGGACGACAAGACGCGGAAAGCACTCGTCGAGATCCTCGCGCGGCGCCTGGCGGGCTTCGAGACCGAGGCCGCTGCGCCAGCCGTCAATCAGGACCAGCAGCTGAACCTGAACCGCGAGAACGCCCTCCGGATGATGGAGGCCGTGCGCGCGCCGTGGACGGCGAGCCTCGAGGCCCTGACCGGCGAGACGCAGGAGAGCGGGGCAGCGTGGCAGAAGTGGTTCCAGGACCACAAGCGCGCGCCCTGGCCGAAGCGCGATCAGGGCTGATCCGCGCAGCCCGAGGAAGCCGTCCCCACACGAAAGGCGCCCGACGCCGAGGCGTTCGCGGCCGGCGATGGCAAAGCCACGAGAAGAGGCCGACCTCGTCGCGATCGCGCGGCATGCGATCGAGGCGCACCTCGCGGGTTCGGAGGCGGCGCAGCCTCCCTGGATCGGGAGGCGCGGCGCCGTCTTCGTGACGATCCGCCGTGACGGCGAGCTCCGCGGGTGCATCGGCACGATGTCGCCGCGCCACGCGGATCTCGGACTGGAGGTCGCCGACCGCGCGATCGCCGCTGCCGAGCAGGACCCCCGCTTCTCTCCGCTCACGCGCGACGAGTGGCCCCATTGCCACGTCGAGGTGTCGGTGCTCGGCCCTCTGGAAGGCGTCACGACGAGCGAGTCACTCGACCCCCACGCGTTCGGGATCGAGGTGCGTGACCGCATCGGCCGCACCGGCGTCCTCCTCCCCGACCTTCCGGGAGTCGACACCCCGACCCAACAGCTGTCGTTGGCCCGCCGGAAGGGCGGCATCCCACCAAAGGTGCCAATCGCCATCCGCCGCTTCCGCGTCGAGAAGCACACGGAGCCAGAGCCTGTGACCGAAGCAGACCAGAGGTCCTGAAGGGCTTGCTCGGCGGCCGCGGGAGAGCCCGCGACGACACTTCGTCACGGGCTCGCGGCGCGCCCCGCGCACTCGAGAGGGCGCCGCGCTCCGCTGGGGAGCGGCCCTCCCGTCAGAGCTCGTCGGGAAGCGCGTCCGGGACGTCGGCCCCGCGGACGACGATCAGGATGGCGCCGTGCGGGACGACCAGGAACTGGCGCTCCTCGAAGGAGACCTCGAACGCAGCCTTCCGGAAGAACAGCACGTAGTCCCCGACCTCGACCTGCATCGGCAGGAACCGACCCGCCGTGGCGGGGGTCTTCCAGGGCTCGGCGTCGTCCTGGAGGGGTGGCAGCGCGATCCCCGGCCCCATGGCAACGACCCTTCCGCCGCGAACCTCCTCCTTCTCCTTCACGCCCGGCGGGAGGTAGAGGCCGATCTTCGTCCTGGTTTCGCCTCGATCCGGTTCGACGAGGACACGATCGCCTACGACGAGGAGCTCCCTGTTGCCGATCTTCACTGTCGACTCCTGTGCGCCTGATCCACCCGATGCGTTCGACCGCAACCCATCCCCCGCATGCGCCGGGGGCGATCGAAAGCCCCTTCATGGGGGCTTTCGCCCCCCCTTTGTGGGCGTGACGATCGGGGTAGAATCCTGCGCTCTTCTCGACAAGTCTCCAAGACCACAACGCATATGGCGAGCACACATTCTGCTCTGAAGTCCCTGCCGGTCGCAGCTGCTGCGCTCCTCGCGCTGAGCTCGCACGCTCGAGCCCAGGTCCTGTTCACCGAGATCACCTCCATCGACCTCGCCAGCACGGCCAACCCGGCGAACGCCGAGTTCCTCGGGACCAACCCGTCGGCTGTCGCATGGAACGGCTCCCAGCTGTTCGTGTCCGGCCAGAACAACTCGGCGGGCGGTTCGGCCCAGAGCCTTCCGGTCTCGCTGGTCGAGATCCTGAACCCGTTCACGCCGACGCCGACCTTCGGCCCGGTGTTCGGCACGATCCAGAACACGCCGCCGGTCGGTCGTGGCTACCTCGGTCTCGACATCGACGGCTCGACCCTGGTCGCATCCTACGACGACGGCAACCAACACCCGCAGGGCATCGCCGCGTACGACCTCAAC
>JBEAPQ010000065.1:0-3858 GCA_041164325.1 Planctomycetota bacterium
TGCCCTACCGGATCGGCGAAGAGGTGCGCGCCTACCTCGCCGAGCACGCGGAGCGGGACGACGACGCGCCGTTCTTCGCGGCGCTCTGGCACTACACGGTGCACTGGCCGATGGACGCGCCGGCCGACCTGCTCGCCAAGTACGAGGCGCGGGGCACGGGCCCCGGCATCCGCGACGTGCGCTACGCGGCGATGGTCGAGGCGCTGGACATGGTGTTCGGGCAGATCCTCGATGCGCTGGAGGAGCACGGACTCGCCGACGACACGCTGATCGTGTTCACGTCCGACAACGGCGCGCTCGACTCGGTCGCGGACCTGGCCCCGCTCCGCGCAGCCAAGGGCTACCTGTACGAAGGCGGCATCCGCGTGCCGTGGATCGTGCGCTGGCCGGGTCGCGTCGCGCCGGGCACGACGACCGCCGTGCCCGTCGTCACGACCGACCTGTTCCCGACCCTTCTCGCCGCGGCGGGCGTCGAGCCGCCGAGCGACACGCCCTGCGACGGTGCGGACCTCACGCCCGTGCTCGCGGGCGGAGAGATCGACCGCGACGCGCTCTACTTCCACTACCCGAACTACGCGTTCCACCGCGACAACCGGCTGGGTGGTGCGATCCGCAACGGACGGTGGAAGCTCGTCGAGAACTTCGACGACGGCTCGGTCGAGCTCTACGACCTCGCGTCCGACCTCGGCGAGACCAAGGATCGGGCCGCCGAGCTGCCTCGGGAGGCGGCTGCGCTGCGCGCGCGCCTCGCGTCGTGGCGGGATGCGGTCGGGGCACGCATGCCCCGACCTGTGGCGTCGGGCGGCCGCTGAACGGCCGCCGCGCTCAGTTGCCGATCTTCGCCCGGCCGCCTTCCGAGACGACGATCCCGGACGGGTTCACGGCGTCGAAGACGAGCCATTGGTGGTAGAGCGACACGCCGAGCAGGTTGCTGCTGCTCGGGACCGCGAACGTCCGGTCCGCGGTGCCGGTCGCGCTGATCGTCACACCGTCCGCGACCTCGGGGGCGACCAGCAGGCTGCAGCCCGGTGCACCGGGGATGGCCACGGGCAGCGGGGTCCCGCCGAACGTCGTGTTCGACAGGCCGGAGAGCAGGGCTCCCGGAGCCGAAGCCAGCGCGTCGGCGAGCGTCACGCGGTAGGAGTTGCCGAGGTTCGGCATCCCGTCGTTCGCCAACGCCGGCGACGCGAACTGCGACCCGCCGCCGCAGGTCACACGCCACGACGGCTGCGTGACGAGACCAGACTGCGTCCAGGTGCCGTTGACCGGGGCCCGGTAGAAGGCCTGGCCGCCCGCGCCCGCGGCGAGCTGCGACAGCACGACGAGCTGCGACGAGCTGTCCATCGACACGTAGAACGTGCCGTTGACGTTGACCGGGGCTGCGAACGTTGCCGTGTAGAAGCCGGCGACCGGGCCGACGGTGATCGTGGTCGAGGCCAACGGCGTCGTCGCCGGGCCGCCGCCCGCCGCCGCGTAGATGTGCGCCGGGACGGTCTGCGTCGTGCCGTTCGTCGTGCGGGTGAAGAGGTCGAACGAGACGACCTGGAGGGCACCCGCGCTGTTGACCGTGTGGCAGTACTCCCACGTCCGCGTGGCCCCGGTCAGCGTGCCGCCGTTCGGGTTGAGCTCGGCGCAGGGGCCGGGCTGCCGCTGGACCGAGCCCGGGCAGGCCTGGCCGAACAGGTCGAACGACGCGAAGACAGGCGGCGTGCCGCGCTGGCCGGTGCCGCCGATGACCACGAGGCCGTAGTCTGCGTCGACGGCAGGGGTCTCGACGTGCGAGTCGGTCGCGACGAGCGTCGCCTTGACGTCGACGTGCCAGACGCCGGGAGCCGGGTTCTGGACGAACACGCACTCGATCGGGTTGATGTCGTCCTCGGCGCCGCCGGAGGTCGACCAGTTGCCGTCCTCGAGGCCCGCGTTGCCCCAGTAGACGGTGCCGTTCGGCGCCGTGACGCGGATCGACAGGTCGTTGATCAGCGTCTTGGCAGCCGCCGGGTTCGCGGCAGGGTCCGCGTAGTTCATCGAGATCCGCAGGCTCGGTTCGCCGGCGGCGACCGTGATGTCCCAGCGGGTCGCCTGACCCTGGGTCAGCACGTCCGTCTCGTCGACGACGAGCATCCGATCACGGTTGTCCCAGAGCGTCTGGAGGTTCGGGAAGCCCCAGCCCTGGTGTTCGCGGCGGTTGTCGGTGCTGGCCGCGGTGAACGCGTACTGCCGCGCCGAGGCCGTCATCATGGCCTTCATCGTCGTGAAGTGCGGGCGGTTGCTGTGCGCCGTGCCGCCCGGGTTGCGGAGCGCGTTGCCGAAGCGGCCGAAGCCTGGCGTCGCCGACTCGTCGGTGAACATCTGGATCGCGAGCACGTTGTGCCCGGCCACGATCGGGGTCGCGCCCGACGTGCCGCCGAAGCTCGCGTACCAGTCGTTGGCCGAGTAGCCGGCAGCACCCGTGCGGTCCGACGTGCCGATGCCCTCGTAGTAGGCGCAGAGGTCCGGCTTGATCCGTCCGTCTGCCGCCGGGCCGCGGCTCGCGCCGCCGCCGAGGTAGGAGTCGTCGAGCGGGTTCGCGTTGCTGTTGTGGCGGACGCCGCCGATCGAGAACACGTTCTTGGCCCAGGCCTGCGGCCGCGAGTCCTGGTTGCCCGCGTTGCTCTGGCTCTGGGTCCACGTGATGTCGTGGTCGAAGACGATGTCATCGGCCTCGGCCGAGACCGACGTGTAGGTCGTCGTGCGCGCGCTGCCCCACGAAGCGGTCGTGTGGCTGACGCCGTGGATCTGCACGAGGTCCTGCACGACCTGGTAGCGCGAGCCGGTCACCGACCCGTACTGGGTGAAGAACTTGGTGGCGTCCGGCGCGAGCCCGCGGACCGCCGGGTTGCTCCAGCCGTTGCCGAACACGATGCCCGCGGTGGCGTGGCCGTGGTTGTCCGCGCCGCCGGCACTGCGCACGTTGACGGCGCCGCCGGTGAAGTCCGGGTGCGTCGCCTCGATGCCCTCGTAGATGTGGGCGCCGATGCCGGCACCGGTGAAGCCGCCCTGCGTTTCGATGTGGTTCGCGCCGCCCTGGATGCGCGCGTTGTCGACGTCGAGCTCGTCCGGCGTCCACGCGTCGATCCACAGCACTTCGTCGAAGCCTGCGACCGCGGCGAGCTGGTCGCCCGTCAGCAGAACGGAGAACAGGAGGCTGCCCGTGTGCTCATCGGCAACGGCGCCGCCGATCGCGTTCACCTTGGCAGCGAGCGCGGGCTTGTCGGTCCGCTTGTCGGCGACGACGACGTTGTAGCGCTGGATGTCGGTGCGCTTCAGCGCGCCCGCGGCCACGAGCTTCGGATCGATGCGGAAGGCCGGGTGGTAGCGGCCCATCCAGCGCACGCTCGGGAGCGCTTCGAGCGCATCGACCGCCGCCGCATCGATGCGGACGACGTAGGCGAGCTCGGGCAGGTAGCTGTGGAGCTGGCCGCCGAGAGCTGCGATCGCATCGCGGTCGGCCTGGGTCGGTCGCGCCGCGAACTGCACGATCCAGAGCCGCTGGCTGTCGCTGGCCCGCAGCGTGGTCGGCACTTCAGGTGCCGCGACCAGCGGATCGAACGTCGCGAACTGGAGGCGCAGGACGGAGCGGTCCTGCTCCTGGGAGAACGAAGGTGCCGACAGGGCCGCCGACAGCGCGCACGCGGACGCGATGCGCAGGATGTTGGGGGTTTGCATGGTCCGGAGGGAGCTCGCGGGGCAGGCGAGACGCCTCAGTGTAGACGGACCAGGCGATCCGCGGAGCCAGGCGTGCGAAGACCGGACCACGTTGCGGTGGTTTCGGCGCGCCCGCGCATCCGGCAAAGCGCAATCAGATCGGCGAGGCCGGGG
>JBEAPQ010000066.1:0-3164 GCA_041164325.1 Planctomycetota bacterium
ACGTTCCGTCGCGGTCATGGTGCTGGCGCTGACTCTCGGTCCCGCGCTCGCGCAGAGGCCGGGAACGTGGCGGTGCGGTCACGTGCTCGCCGAGGACGGGACGACTTGGCGCGACGACGTCCTCGTCACCACGATCCTGGACTCGATCGTCTCGATCGAGCCGGACGACGGTCGCACCGTGGACCGTGACCTGGGCGACGTCTGGGTGATCCCGGGTCTGATCGATCTGCACACCCATCTGCTGCTGCGTCCGTACCGCGAACGATCCTGGAACGAGCAGGTCCTCGAAGACTCGCACGAGCTGCGTGCCCTCCGGGGCGTGCGCTACGCGCAGGACACCCTGCATGCGGGTTTCGTGGCGATCCGGGATCTCGGCACCGAGGGTGCGGGCTACGCAGACGTGGCGATCGCCGCGGCCCTGGACGAACGCGTCGCCCGCGGACCGCGGATCTATCCGGCGACACGCGCCATCGTGCGCACGGGCTGGTACGGCCCCGCGCCCAACGACCCAGGAGTCCCCAAGGGAGCCCAGTGCGTCGCGTCGGACGATGAGATCCTGGCGGCGGTCCGCGAGCAGGTCGCCGGCGGAGCCTCGTGGATCAAGGTGTACGCCGACTACCGGAAGGGGACGGACAGCCACGCGACGCCGTCGTTCTCCCTTCCGCAGCTCGAAGTCCTGGTGCAGGAAGCGAGCCGCCTCGGCCGCCCGGTGGCTGCGCATGCGACCACCGACGAGGGCATCCGTCGCGCGGTCCTCGCGGGGGCGCGGACGATCGAGCACGGACAGGGCGCGGCGGCCGAGACCCTCGTGCTGATGCGGGAGAGGAACGTGGTGCTCCTGCCCTGCCTCGCCGCCAACGCAGAGATCGTCGAGCTGCGCGGTCACCAGGGGCCGGTCGTCGAGCGTCTGAATCTGGCGCGGGTCGCCGTCCAGCGCGCGCTGGCGGCGGGCGTCACGATCGGGTGCGGGAGCGACGCCGGCGTCTTCCGCCACGGAGACAATGCCCGGGAACTCGAGCTCCTCGTCGCCTACGGCATGGAGCCCGTCGATGCGCTGGCCGCCGCGACGCGCGTGGCTGCACGAGTCCTCGGGGCAGAGGACCTCGGCGTGATCCGTCCGGGAGCACGCTGTGGCCTCGTCGCCCTCGCCGGGAATCCGTTCGAGGACATCCGCAACCTGCGACGGGTGCGGGCCGTGATCCGCGAGGGTGACGAGCTCGAGTTCGGCCGTTGAGGATCGCGTCGCGCGACGCACCCCGCCGGTCAGCTGTGCACGCCCGGCGCCTCGCCGCCGGTGGCCTCGACCCACTCGGTGTAGGTGCCGGGGTAGACCTGGGGGGCTCCGCCGTCCGCACAGCCTGAGACGTCGAGCACGCGGTTGGCGAGGCCGCGGAGGAAGGTCCGGTCGTGGGACACGAAGAGCATCGCGCCCTCGTAGTTCTTCAGCGTGTCGACCAGCATCTGCTTGGAGACGAGGTCGAGGTGGTTGGTCGGTTCGTCGAGCACCAGGAAGTTCGGTGGATCGAAGAGCATCAGCGCGAGGACGAGGCGGGAGCGCTCGCCGCCGCTCAGCACCTCGATGCGCTTGTCGACGTCGTGGCCGGAGAACTGGAACGCGCCCAGCAGGTTGCGCTTCTGGCCGTGGGAGGCGAGCGGGAACGTGTGGTCGACCTGCTCCATGACGGTGCGGTCGGGGTTCAGGACGTCGAGCGCGACCTGCGCGAAGTAGCCCATCTTGACGCTCGGGCCGATGCGAACGTCGCCACCGTCGGGCGCGAGCTGGCCGGCGACCATCTTCAGCAGCGTGCTCTTGCCCGCGCCGTTCCGACCCATCACGCACCAGCGTTCGCCGCGCTTGAGTTCGAAGTCCATGCCCCGGTAGACCGAGCGCTCGCCGTAGGCCTTCTGGATGCCCTTGAGGATCGCGACGTCCTCACCGACGCGCGGCGGCTTCGCGAAGTGGAACGGCACGATCTCGCGGCGCACCGGCGGATCGAGCCTTTCGATCTTGTCGATCTTCTTGGCGCGGCTGCGGGCCTGGGCGGCCTTGGCGACGTGCGTGCCGAAGCGGTCGATGAACCGCTGCATCTTCGCGATCATCGCCTGCTGGCGTTCGTAGGCCGCTTCTTGCTGGGCCGTCCGCTGCGCCTGCTGGCTCTCGAAGAACTCGTAGTTGCCCGAGTAGGACACGAGCTCGCCGGTGTCGACGTCGACGATGCGCGACACGACGCGGTTCATGAAGTCGCGGTCGTGGCAGGTCATCAGCACGGCCGCCCGCGTCTCGCGGAGGAACTTCTCGAGCCACAGGATCGACTCGATGTCGAGGTGGTTCGTCGGTTCGTCCATCAGGAGGACGTCGAAGTCGCCGAGCAGCACGCGCGCGATGCCGACGCGCATCTTCCAGCCGCCGGACAGCGCCGCGGCGTCGCCGTCGACGACGGCCTCCTCGAAGCCGAGTCCGTGGAGGATCTCGCGCGCCCGCGGTTCCAGCTCGTAGCCGCCGAGGTCCTGGTAGCGGGCCTGGACGTCGCCGAAGCGCGTCAGGATGCGGTCGAGGTCGTCGTCCGGTCCGGGGTCCGACATCCGGCGCTCGAGGTCGGCCAGCTCGTGGTGGAGGGCACCGACCTCGCCGCAGCCGGCGATCGTCTCGTCGAGGACCGAGCGGCCGCCGAGCTCTTCCATGTCCTGGCGGAAGTAGCCGATCGTCGTGCGCTTCGGGATGTTGATGTCTCCTGCGTCCGGTGGGTCCTCACCGGTGATCATCCGGAACAGCGTCGACTTGCCGGCGCCGTTGGGGCCGACGAGGCCGACCTTCTCGCCGGCGTGGAGCTGGAACGAAGCGTCGACGAACAGGGCCTGGTGGCCGTGCCGCTTGTCGATGTTGGTGAGCGAGATCATGCGGTGGGTTCGGTGCCCGGTGGCTGCAGCTGTGCGGCGTGCGCACGGATGCGGTCCCAGGCCGCGTGGATGTCGGATGCGCGCGTCGCGGCCGCGCCGATCGCCATCCGGATCACGAAACGGGGTTCGCCGGTCGCCGGGTCAGCGAGGCTGGTGTGGCTGAGGAAGGTCTTGCCCTCGGCGTGGAGCGCTTCGAGGAGCTGGCGGCCCCGGGCGTCGGCGTGCGCGCCGCGGAGCCGGAAGCAGACGAGGGACAGGCTCCTCTC
>JBEAPQ010000067.1:0-2510 GCA_041164325.1 Planctomycetota bacterium
ATGCGGGTGCGGGCAGCTCTTGGCTTGGCGGGGCTCGTCAGCCTTGCCGGCTGCATGGGAACGTCCGACGCCGAGCCCGTCGAGTCCGCGCCAGCGGCCGCCGATTCAGCGTTCGGCCCGGACCTCGGCGTGCGCGCCGCGCGGTTCGTCGAGCTCGCGCTCGACGAGGGGCAGGCCCACGCGATGCTGCGTTCGCTCTGCGAGACGGCGCCGGCGCGCCTCAGTGGGTCCCAGAACGCCGCTCGCGCGGTGGAGTGGGGCCTCACGACGATGCGAGAGATCGGACTCTCGAACGTCCGCGCCGAGCCCGTGCGCGTGCCGCACTGGGAGCGCGGCACGCCCGAGACCTGCGAACTCCTCGGCGACGACGGCGCGGTCCTCGGCGCCTACCGCATCCTCGCGCTCGGCGGCAGCATCGCGACGCCGCCCGGTGGGGTCGAAGCCGAAGTCGTCCGCGTGCGGGGCTTCGAGGAGCTCGAGACCCGGGCCGATGAGCTCGCGGGCCGCATCGTGTTCTTCGACGCGCCGATGCCGCGCGCGCTCGCCAACACGTTCGCAGCCTACGGGCGGGCAGTGCCACAGCGCACGCGCGGCGCGGCGGAGGCCGGGCGCTTCGGCGGCGTCCTCGCGCTCGTGCGTTCGATGACGACCGCGATCGACGGGTTCCCGCACACCGGCAGCATGGCGTACGGCGACGACGTCGAGCGCGTGCCGGCCGCGGCGATCAGCACGCTCGACGCCGAGGACCTCGCCGCCCGTCTCGAGGACGGGCCGGTCCGCCTCCGCGTGCGGATGTCCTGCCGCAACCTCCCGGATGCCGACGGGGCCAACGTGACGGGCGAGATCCCGGGCACCGACCTCGCGGACGAGATCGTGACCGTCGGAGGGCACCTCGATTCCTGGGACGTCGGGCAGGGTGCGCACGACGACGGGGCCGGCTGCATCCACGCGCTCGAGGCGGCGCGGCTGATCCTGGCCGCCGGACTGCGTCCACGGCGGACGATTCGCATCGTGCTGTTCGCCAACGAGGAGAACGGTCTCCGCGGCGCGCTCGCGCACGCCGAGCTGCACGGTGGGGAGCGGCACCATGCGGCGATCGAGTCGGACCGCGGCGGCTTTGCGCCGCTCGGCTTCACGACGTCGGCACGGGGCGACGCGATGGAGGCGCTGCGCCCCGTGGCTGCGGCGCTGGCGCCATTCCACATGGGTGCGCTGCTGCCGGGTGGGGGAGGTGCCGACATCGGTCCGCTCGCCGCGCACGGCGCCGAGCTGTTCGGGCTCGTGACGATCGCGCAGCGATACTTCGACTTCCATCACAGCGAGCAGGACCGGGTCGAGAACGTCGATCCGCGCGAGCTCGCGCTGGGCGCGGCCGCGGTCGCGCACCTCGCGGCGGCGCTGGCGGGAGCCTGACGCCGGCGACTCGCAGAGCCCGTTCCCGTCGTCGGATCAGCTGATCCGTCGACACGGGCACGGCGGAGCGGTGGTCGAGCGGGGAGACCAGGACTCGGCACAAGCCCAACTCTTTCGGAGTGGTCTCCGCCGCAAGTGCTCTCCCTGAAGAGCGTTCCGATGCGTTCGCCGGCCACGCCCCCGGCTGCTCAGGCATGTCCGGCGTCGGGCGACTCCGTGCTCTGGGCCGCGGCCAAGTCGTCGTTCGCGTTCAGCCCTCGACTTCCTTGCAGGAATGTTGATCCAAACGGCCGCATGAAAAAAACCGGCGCGGGGCCCGCAGGGCCGGGCCCCAGCGGTCGCGGATTTGCAGATCCAGCAAGACGTTTCAGGAAAGGGGTTTAGGTCGATCGAGAGCGTGTAGAGCACACGCTGCTGCAGGTTCTCCGGGGCGAGCCCCACCCCGCCTGCTGAAACCAAAGGAAGAGATCGATCCATGCACAAGCTCACGGCCCTGACCGCCGCACTCGCGCTCGCGACCGCCGCGGCCGCCCAGTCCCCCTACGTCGTCGTGCCGCAAGGCATGGAGACGAGCTACGCCGGCAACACCGGCCTGACGTGGCGGAACACTGCGTTCCGCTACCAGATGATCTACGACACGTCGCACTTCCTCGATCAGGGGATCGACTACCCGATCACGATGACGCGGCTGCAGTTCCGCGCGATCAACGGGTCGACCTCGGTGGGCGGCGAGACCTACACCGGCACGACGATCGCGATGTCGTCGAGCCCGAGCGACTGGTCGACGACGAGCACCACCTTCGCGACGAACGTCGGTACCGACGTGGTCACGGTGTTCAGCGGCGACGTGGTCTGCACCCCGGCGAGCGGCAGCACCCCGAACGACTGGATCATCGACATCACGCTGCAGACGCCGTTCGTCTACGACCCGACGTCGGGTCTCGACCTCTGCCTCGACGTGACGGCGCCGTTCGCGCCGGCTCCGACCGGCGTGCCGAACATGGCAGCCTCGTCGAACGCCACGCACCTCGCGCGCCGCAACTCGACGGCGACCCCGACCGCGGCCACCGGTGCGCTCTCCTACTTCGCGAGCGTGG
>JBEAPQ010000068.1:0-4759 GCA_041164325.1 Planctomycetota bacterium
TCGTCGCAGGGATGCCCGTCAACGGCTATATCGACGTTCTGGACATCTCCGCTGATAGTCCGGTTGTGCTCGACCACAAGACCACGGGCGACTTGAAGTGGGCCAAGACGGAAGCTGATCTGCGTGAGGACGTGCAGATGGTTCTGTACGGCTCCTACGCACTTGACGTAGTAGCGTCGATGGGAGTAGATACAGATACGGTGAAGGCCGGACACATCGTCTACCTCACCAAGGGGGCACCGCTCGCAAAGCGAACGGAGGTCACCTTTACGCGAGCCATGCTCGCCTTGGAACGAAAGAAGCTCGAACAGACCGTAGAAGAGATGAAGGTGTCCGCGAGGGCTCGCACGCCCGATGCGGTCCCCGGTGAAGCGTCCTCATGCAACAAGTACGGCGGTTGTCACTTCAAGGACAAGTGCGCTGCGCTCGGAGCATTGGCGACCATCGAGGTGCCTTCCTTCGTCCGAAACGCGAACTCCCCGATCCCGACCCCCAGCAAGGAGACTGAGCCCATGAGCACCGTCGATCCCCTCGCCGCACTCGCGGCCCTTCGCGCCAAGAAGGCAGCCATCGCGGCTACTACGCCCGCCGTCGAATCCGCCGCGGACGTGCTCGCACCGCCGCCCGCAGCCGTTGAGAACAAGCCCCCCGAGGCAGGAACCAAGGTGAGTGCCGCAAGCGCGAGTGTGCTCGCCAAGTACGGCATCAAGGCCCCGCCCACCGCGGCCTCCGCCCCCGCCGAGAGCATCGTCCCGAACGACGTACCTTCGCAGGTAAAGCCGTCGTTCGCCCAGCCGGTCACGCAGCCCGCGGCCCCCGCTTCCGCTCCCGAGGAGAGCCCCAAGACCGTCCGCCGCCCGAAGGGCTACGCGGAGAAGCTGGCAGCTTTGAACTGGACCGAAGCACAGATCGCTCGCATGAGCCCCGAGGCTATGCGCGCTGCCATCGACGGCAGCCTCGACGGGAGCAAGCACAGCATCACGCCGACGGGAGCCATTCACATCCCGAACGAGGGCAAGCTCGACACCTCCACGATTCCGTGGAAGGACGAGGATGGCTTCGAGAGTGCGGAGGACGCGAAGAAGTTCTACGCGACCTTCCCCGAGGAGACTCCGAGGGCGCAGGCTGCTCCAACCGTCAAGGAGGTCGCGCCGGTTGCGGCACCGACGCTCGTGCTCTACATCGACTGTGTGCCGGAGAAGGGCCGCGAGCGTGAGTACACGCTGCTGGAGGACTACATCCAGCCGATGCTCCCGCTCGTTACCGAGGCGTACAACCGCGGCTGCAAGAAGGACGACGAGAAGGTGCCCTTCTACTCGCTCATTCCGTACGCCCGCGGCCCCGGCTTCGTCGCGGCCCTCGTGATGCAGCAGCCACCGACGGGTGTGATCGTCGCCAACACGCGCTTCCCGGCGACGAACGCGATCCTCGAAGTCCTGATCCCGATGGCCGACGTCGTCGTCCGCGGTATCCGGTAGTCCCATGAACGACGCCTTCGCCGCTCTCCAGCGGCTCAAGGCGTCGAAGGTCCGTGCCGTCGCGGGGATCATCCCCGTGGCGGCACGCGTGCCTCCGGCGTCCTCTGCGCCCGATCTTCCTGTCCCGCTTCCTGCCGCGGCGGCTGTCGCACGTCGAAAGGAAGCCGCGAAAGACGTGATCACGGAGGCACGCCGCATCGCGTCGTTGCCCCGCTGGGACTACACGCGGATGCTCGCCGACTGTGAGCCGGGGGGACCGCTCGACCTGACCCCAAAGCTCCGCACGCCGAACGGAACGATGCAGTTGAAGCCCGTTCAGAACCTCGCTCTGCATTGGGCGATGGAGATGCGCGGGCTCGTCGCGCCGCTTGCTGTCGGCGCGGGAAAGACCCTACTCTCCTTGCTCGTGCCCGCAGTCATGGGTGCGCAGCGCCCCGTGCTCCTCATCCCGCCTACGATGCAGATCCCGCTCAGGCGCGAGATGGCGACGCTTGCGGAGCACTTTCACATCCCGAAGAACCTCTACATTTTGCCGTACTCGCAGTTGTCGGTGGCGAAGTCCACGGACATCCTCGAACAGCAGATCAAGCCGGACCTCGTGATCGCGGACGAGGCCCACATGCTGAAGAACCCGGACAGCGCGCGGGTCCGTCGCTTCCTCCGCCTGTTCCGGAACTTCCCGAACACGCGGCTGGTCGCGATGAGCGGCACGTTCACGTCGAAGTCGCTCAAGGACTACGCACACCTCGCAGAGCTTGCTCTCCGTGAGGGGAGTCCCGTCCCCATCGAGACGGCGGACCTGCTGGCGTGGAGCAACGTGCTCGACAGCGGTTCGCAGCCGCAGGACCGCGACTGGTCGATTTTCGCCGCGTTCTCGGACCTCCGGCACATCAACGACGACACGCGGCGCAAGGATCAGGCGCGCGAAGTGTTCCGCGAACGCTTCAACGCGACCCCCGGCGTCGTCGCGACGCGCGAAGCCTCCGTGCAGTGCTCCCTGAACCTCTTCGAGCGCCCGCTACAGACACCGACCGAGGTGAGCGCCGCACTCGACGAACTGCATCGGACATGGACCCGCCCCGACGGAGAGGAGATGGATTCCGCGCTCGCGCTCTGGCGGCTCGGGATGCAGATGTCGCAGGGCTTCTACATGCGCTGGGTCTGGCCGAACGGGGTCGTGGACTGGGAGTGGCTGGAGGCGCGCGCAGGCTGGCACCGCGAGGTGCGCTTCGTCCTCCAGCGGAACATCGCGGGCATGGACTCTCCGCTGCTCGTGTGGAACGCGGTCCACAGAGGTGCTCTCACCGACCCGACCGTCGTGACTGCGTTCAACCGCTGGGAGGCCCAGAAGCACAAGCCCCAGCCGCCGACGGAGACGGTCTGGCTCGATGACTTCCTGATCCGGAACGCGCTCGCGTGGCACCGGGAGCATCCGAAGGGGCTCTTGTGGTTCAACGACCGTCCGACGGAGTTGGCCCTGCGTGCCGCAGGCGTGCCCACCTACGGGGCGGGCGAAGTGCCGCCGCTCGACGGGAGCCGAGGGGGGCTGGCGCTCTCCATCCGTTCGCACGGCACCGGCCTGAACCTTCAGCACGCGCACCACGAGAACCTGCTCCTCTCCTTCCCGTCATCGGGGAAGACAATGGAGCAGTTGATCGGGCGCACTCACCGGCAGGGGCAGCCGGAGGACGAGGTCAACGTCTGGTACTACCGACACACCGCAGACGCGCTCACCGCGGTTCAGCAGGCGCGCGAGGCGGCTCGGTACATCCAGACCACGCAGGGCTCTCCGCAGAAGCTGGTCTATTGCGCGTGGATCTGAAAACCTCTCGCCCCGGCTGGACACCTGTCAGGGGCGTGGATATGCTCCTCTCGTCGGAAGGGGAAACCCAAACGACCTCGGAACGTGATCAACGTCGGTTCGACACTCAACGATCAAGGAGATCATCATGGGCATCTTCGCCAACATCGAGAACGCCAAGTCCACCGAGGGCGGCAACTACCTCAAGCCCGGCGTGTACGACCTCGAAGTCATCCGCCTGTCCGTCGGCACGACCCGCAAGGGCGTCCCGTTCTTCGCGGCGGACTTCAAGGTTCTCGGCAGTAACAACCCCGATCACCGTGCGGGCGAGGTCGTCAACTGGTTCGTGGGCTTCGACAAGGAACCCGCGCTCGGCAACGTGAAGGCGTTCGCGGTCGCCTGCCTCTCGTCCGAGGGTGCGGTCGATCCGGCCACCATCACCGAGAAGGTCATGGAGTCGCTCGTGGACAAGGGCGGCGAGGCCGTCGTCGGCACGCAGTTGAAGTGTCAGGTGACCCTCGTGGACACCCGCGGCGGCGGCAAGTACAGCAAGCACCTGTGGTTCCCCATCGGGACGCAGGTCGCGTAGGCACGGGGTTGGTGGCCCGCCTCTGACGGGCGGCGGGCCGCTTCCGGGCGCACCCTCGGTTCAGCGTCGTCGGGGAAACGACGCACCTTTGCTGTCTCCCTCGGGGGGCACGGAGGGTCCGTGGGTGCGCCCCTTCCGTCTTCGGAGAACGACATGGCGCCACCGATCATCATCTACCACAAGAACTGCACGGACGGCTTCACCGCGGCGTGGGTCGCGCACCGCGCTCTCGGCTGCGGCGAACTGGTCGCCGCAAACCACGGAGACGCGCCGCCCGATGTCACGGGCCGCGACGTGATCGTCGTGGACTTCTCCTACCCGCGGAACACGCTGATCCGGATGCACGCGGAGGCAAACACCCTCCTCGTGCTCGACCACCACGTCACCGCGCAGAAGGCCCTCGACGGGCTCGACTTCTGCGTGTTCGACATGGCGGAGTGCGGCGCGTCCCTGACGTGGAAGCACTTCCATGAGACGAAGGCCCCGCGCATCGTCGAGTACGTGAAGGACCGCGACCTCTGGCTCTGGAAGCAGAACTGGTCGCGCGAGATCAGCGCCTACATCGGCTCGCTGGATCAGGGGCTCGAAGCGTGGGACCGGCTGCACGGGGAACTGTCCGAGCCTCAGCGCCTGCTGAACGCGGTAGAAGGCGGCGCGGCGATCCTCCGGTTTCAGCGCCGCGAGGTGCTGCGCATGGGGAAGGACGCGACCCTCGTGTTCCTCAAGGGCATCCCGGTGCTCGCTGCGAACGCCCCCATCCTGATCTCCGAAACCGGAGACTACCTGCAAGGGGAATCGAAGTCCGGGGCCGCGGGGCTCTGGCACGTCAAGGGCGATAGGGCCTTCTGGAGCCTGCGCAGCGATGGGCGGATCAACGTGGCGGACCTCGCG
>JBEAPQ010000069.1:0-3503 GCA_041164325.1 Planctomycetota bacterium
TGTCGCTCCGCTACGGCGGCAAGGTCATCAACCTCAACAACGAGCTCAACGGCATGTCGCTCGGCGGGATCGGTCGCGAGACCGACATCCACCACGTCGAGATCATGAACAACGTCGATGACGGCATCGAGATCTGGGGTGGCACGGTCAACCTCAAGCACTTCGCGATCTGGAACATCGGCGACGACAGCCTCGACATCGACCAGGGCTGGCGAGGCAAGGCCCAGTTCGGCCTGATCGTCCAGGGTCACAGCCTCGACGCCTCGCAGGGCTCGGGCGTTGGCGACAACGCGATGGAGATGGACGGCGCCGAGGACTCGGACTACCAGCCGGTCACGACCGCGTCGATCTACAACATGACCGTCATCGGCCAGCCGGTCGACGGCGACGGCCTGACCGCCTGGCGTGACAACGCCCGCGTCCAGATCCGCAACTCGATCTTCATGGACTGCGGCGAGAAGGTCGTCCGCTTCGACAACGTCGATGGCGACGGTGCGAACGGCTACGGCTTCAACAACACGCTGTCCTGGGCCGCGACCTGGACGACGCCCTACACCGCCTACTCGACGGTCAACGCACCGGCCAACCCGGCCGCGTTCTACACCGCGCAGACGTCCGGCAACCTGATCGAGATGACCAACTCGGTCTTCTACAACAACACGAACAGCGCGGCCTACACCGAGGCCGATGCCCGCAATGTCTTCGCCACGGCGAACAACAACGTCCGCGAACCGTCGACGAGCCCGGTCGTCGCGATCAACCGCGGCGCCGCTGTCGTCAAGGGCGGCAAGGTCATGCAGCCGGTCACGTTCCTCGACCCGCGTCCGGCGGGTGACGCGCTGACCTCCGCGGGCTTCGCGCCGAACGACGGCTTCTTCACGCAGGGCAACTTCCGCGGTGCGTTCGCGCCGGGCGCCAACTGGCTCGGTGGTTGGACGGCTTCCGAAGCCTTCGGCTTCACGCCGAACGACGGCTGGTCGGACCTCGGCCTCGGCAAGGGCGGCGGCACCAAGGGCCAGCCGGTCCTGGCTGGTTCGGGCAACGTGACGCCGGGTTCGTCGATCACGCTGACGCTGTCGAACGCCCAGCCGAACTCGCCGGTCGCGCTGGCCCTGTCGGCTGGTCGTGGTGACCTGCCGGTCCTCGGCGGCACGCTCGTCCCGAGCCTCGCGTTCGGCACGGTGGTCGGCCTCGCGACCAACGCGAACGGCGGGTTCTCGCTGCCGCTGGCCTCGGGCCTGCCGGCGGGCGTCACCGCCTACTTCCAGGCCTGGTGCGTCGACCTCACGGGTCCGACCTTCGGCTTCGCGGCGTCGAACGCCGTCAAGGCCACCGTCCAGTGAGTGTGTGGGAGGGGTGAGCCCCTCCCCAGAAGGTCGTCGCTCCGTCCCGCGGCGGCCTTCTCGAACGGGCCTCCGATGACTTGCGGAGTCCCTGCCATGAACCAGCTGTCTTCGTCCCTCTCTGTCCTGCTCGGCCTCTGCGTCGGGTTCGCTTCCTGCCGTCGAGAGCAGGCAGCCGAGCCGACCGCACTGCCGGCGCCGTTCCGCATCGAGCTGCTGCAGACCGCAGCCAGCGCTGCTACGGCGTTCCCGCTGGACCCGCACATCAAGACGCGCTCGCGCCTGCAGCAGCAGGTGGTCGAGGCGTGTCTCGAAATCGGTGCGGTCGACCTTGCGGTCGAGACGACGGACGAGATCGCCAACTGGCGCCGGGGACTGGCGCTCGCGGCGCTCGCGGAGCACGTCGGTCGATCCGGCGATCGAGCGTTGGCGGACGAGCGTCTGGGAGCGGCGCTGGCCGAGGCCGAGAAGGTCTCGCTGGATCTGGACGAACAGGAGTGGCGGCGGGACGCGATCCTCGCGCGCGTCGCCGAAGCTTGGCTCGCG
Organism: Planctomycetota bacterium; assembly: GCA_041164325.1. Taxonomy (GTDB): domain Bacteria; phylum Planctomycetota; class UBA1135; order UBA1135; family UBA2386; genus JAQCBR01. The sequence continues at coordinate 1,890 of JBEAPQ010000069.1, forward strand.
CTCGGCGAAGTCGAGCGTGCCGTGGCACTGCGCGCTGGTCTGGACCTGGACCAGGCGCGCCGGCTGGACGCTGCCCTGGCCGATCGACTCGATGCCGAGCAGGCGCGTGCCCAGCTGGCCGTCGTCGACGCAGCGATCGAGACTCAGAACCTCGCGGACATCCAGACGGCGCTGCTCGCCTGTGTGCGCATCTTCGATGTGCTCTACGACGATGTGGAGCTGCGTGCGGCCTGCGCCGAGCGCGTCGAGAACGGCTACCCCAAGCTGCCGATCATCCTGCGCCTCGAGCTGCTGACGCAGCTCGTCGAGGCGGCGCTCGCGCACGAGGACGTTGCGATGGCGCGCACGCTCGCGCTCGAGGTCCAACGGCGTGGCGATGGTGTCCAGTGGGCTGCCGAGCAGCACGCACCGCACCTGGCGCGGACCGGCCGCCTGCTGGCGCACTGTGGGGAGGCGGAGGCCGCTCGCCGTGAGATCAAGGCCGCGGAGGCCGTCTTCGAAGACGGGCAGGAGCGGATCTTCGACATCGACCGCTGCGACGCCCTGCTGCCGATCTTCGAGGCTTGGCGTGCGCTCGGTGACATGGAGCGTGCGGAGGCCGCCTTGGCCCGCGCGATCGCGGCGGCGGGGGTCAACCCCAACGCGCGTCCGCGCGCCGAAGACCTCGTCGCGACGTTGACGCTCCTTGCGCGCCTCGGCCACGAGCCGTCGGCGCCCGTCCATCGGGCCCTGATCGATCTCCGGGAGGGTCTCGTCGACCCGTGGTGAACGCGTTCATGATTCGCTGTGTGGCCGCCGTGCTCTGCCTCGGCACCTTCGCTCTCGCGCAGCAGGCGGGGGCCATCCGAGGCACGGTCTTCGACAAGGACTTCGACGCGCCTCTGGCGGCCGTCAAGGTCCTGCTCGTCGAGACGGGTGCGACCGTCGAGACCACCGACCAGGGCAACTTCCGCTTCGCGGACGTGGCGGCCGGCCGCTACACGCTCGTGTTCTCGAAGGATGGCTACGTCCGCGAGGTTCCACCTCCGGTGGTCGTCACCGCGGGCCAGCTGACCGACATGGAGGTCCGCATGGCCGGCGACTACACGGACCTCGAGGAGTTCGTCGTCCAGGACATCTTGCAGCTCGGTGGGGGCTCGGAGGCCGCACTGCTCCAGCTCCGCCTCGAGAGCCCGTCGATGATGGACTCGATCAGCGCCGAGCTGATGAGTCGTTCGGGCGCCAGCGATGCGGCTTCTGCTCTGCGCCTCGTTGCCGGCGCCTCGCTCAAGGACGGCAAGTCCGCGGTCATCCGCGGCCTGCCGGACCGCTACGTCAGCTCGCAGCTCAACGGCCTGCGTCTGCCGACTGCGGACAACGACAAGCGGGCGGTCGAGCTCGATCAGTTCCCGGCGTCGGTCATCGAGAGCGTGCGCGTCAACAAGACGTTCACGCCGGACCAGCAGGGTGACGCGTCGGGCGGTGCAGTCGACGTGCGCCTCAAGGGCGTGCCGGACGAACCGTTCTTCGCCAACTTCCAGTTCGAGCGTGGCTACAACTCGCAGGTCGGACGCCGCGGCGACTTCCTGACATCCGACGGCGGTGGCCTGACCAACCTGGGCAAGGACGACGGTC
>JBEAPQ010000070.1:0-4798 GCA_041164325.1 Planctomycetota bacterium
ACGAGCGCGTCCCTCGGGAACGTCAGGTCGACGTTCTTGAGGTTGTGTTCGCGTGCGCCGCGGACGGTGACGTGACGGATGGGCTCGCTCATGCGGCAGGATCGGGTTCCGCCGTTTCGGCGGAACCCATCAACTTAGCGCCGGATGCCCGTGCCTGCCTACAGCGGTCCGCGGCCACCGACCTCGTCACCGACCACGGCGGCGAGCTCGGCGTGGATGCTGCCGTTGGACGCCAGCAGGCGCCCCCCGAACAACCAGTCATCTCCACCGCGCAGATCGGTGACGCGCCCCCCCGCCTCGCGCACGATGACCGCACCGGCGGCGACGTCGTACGGTGCGAGGTCGAGCTCCCAGTAGCCGTCCATCGAGCCGTCCGCGACCAGGCAGAGATCGAGCTGCGCGGAACCGTAGCGGCGCAGGTCGCGACACATCGGAAGGACCGCTCGGATCCTGTCGACGTTGTCCTCATGACCCGGCTGGTGCCGCGCATAGCTGAATCCGGTCGCCACGAGCGCATCCGCCAGCTCGTCCGTCCGGCTGACTTGGATGACGTCCCCGTCACGCTGGGCCCCGAGCCCGAGGGCAGCGGCCCAGGTCCGCCCGAGAGCGGGCGCATGCACGACACCCACCGAAGGCACGCCGTCGATCGTGAGTCCGACCGCCACCGCGTGGTAGGGCAGCCCATGGACGAAGTTGGTCGTGCCATCCAGCGGATCGATGACCCACAGATGGCGGCTGGCGCCGCTGGCTTCCCCGGCGGGCGTGAGCGCGCCCTCCTCGGCGAGGATCGCATCGTCCGGCCGACTCCCCAGGATCCTGCCGACCACGGCCGCCTCGGCTTCCCGGTCGGCTGCGGTCACGAGCTCCCGCCGGCTTCCCTTCGACTCGGTCGGGATGCGCTCGAACCGCTGCGCGTGACGCGTGAGGACGGAACCACCGGCGCGGGCTGCGTCGAGAGCGAGGGCGAGGAGCGCCTCGAGGTCATCGGTCCGATGCGGCATGGCGCGGGACGTTAGGACAGCGCGCGGCGACGCGCCACGGACGACCGTTCACCGCCGTCCGGCTGCCCTCAGCGATCGAACGCTTCGACGAGGCGCTCCTGCACGGCCCGCGGCGAGTCACCCTTCACGGGGCGATCCCACTCCGTGAGGATCGAGAACGCGATCAGACGCCCCGCCTCCGTCCGGAGGTAGCCGGACAGCGTGCTCACCCCGCTCAGCGAGCCGGTCTTCGCGCGGACTCGACCCGCGACCCGGGAGCCCGAGAACCTCCGTTCCAACGTCCCGTCCTCGCCGGCCACGGGCAGCGCCCCGACGAAGGCGTCGGCGTAGGGCGCGCGTGCGGCGTGGGCCAGCAGGTCACAGAAGAAAGCCGGGCTCGCGCGGTTGCGGCGCGACATCCCGGAACCGTCTCCGAACTCGACGCCCGAAGGCACGCCCTGGGGAAGCGCATCGTCGAGGACCAGCCGCATCGCGCGCACTGCACCTTCGAAACTCCCGTCCTCCACCGCGGCAGCGCCGAGCACCCGTCCGAGCATCTCCGCATCGAAGTTGCTCGACGACACCAAGGCCCTGCCGAGCGGAGCCTCGAGACCCGAGACCACGTCCTCGAGGTCGACATCGATCCGCTCGGCCTCGGCGTCGATCGGCAGACCGCCCAACGCGAGGGCGTGCGCCAAGGACCGCCCGAACCACGCGCGCGCCTCCGGCGCAGCCCCGTCCACCACCCGCGCTCCGGCCCCCCCGAGGAAGTGGCCCCGCGCGTGCAGACCGTCATCCCGCAGCTCCAGGTGGAACGTGCCACCACGCCTGCGGTCCCGGGTCATCACGATCCTGCCGGAGACACCGATTCCCGCCGGAGGCGAGAGGACGGTGACCGCCGCCGCCGCATCACCGGGAGCGACCTCGGCGAGCCAGCAGCCCGCGTCGAGCACCAGCCCGGCCGTCGGCGCGCAGTAGGTCCGGGACCACTGGTCGCGCGGCCAGTCCTCGGGGCGTTCCGGCCCCGTGAAGCGCCCGTCGAAGAGACGGATACCCCGGAGACTCCGCAGCCCAGCCCCGCGCAGCTGCTCGGCGATCCGCCCGAAAGCAGCCACCGGATCGATGCGGCCCGGCTGGCCGTCGTCGAGGACGCGCCAGTTGGGGTCCCCACCCGCAGCCACCTCCAGCACGCCATCCCGGACGCGGAACCCGGTCCGGAACGAATATCCGGGCCCGAGCCGCTCGAGGAAGGCCACGGCCGTGACCAGCTTCTGGTTCGACGCAGGGAGCTGGAGCGCGCGGATCCGGTGTCCGAAGACCTCGACATCGCGGTCGACGTCCACGGCCCGGACCGCGATCCGGAGCCCGCGCGCTTCGGCCGCACGGACGATCGACGCCGCGTCCGTGCCCTGGGCCATCGCGGCGGGAGCCAACGTGCACGCGATCAGCGTGGCCCCCAAGCGGCGAACGCGGCCTGATCGCGGGATCCGAGGGGCGTTCCGTTCCGCCCGTCGCCACCTGCTGCTGATCGACATCGGACGGGAGTCTGCCGGTCGTGGGACACCGAGTCCAAGGCCCGACGAGGTTCCACCCGCCCGAACCCACGCCAACGAGACGGCCTCCGCGATTTTTTCGCCGGGTGCGACCGGGGCCGTCCCCGCGCTTCTCGCCGGGATCCGCCGCATCTCCGGCTCCAACGGACGGTCGGCCGCTAGATTTGGCATGGACAGCGCTGTGACCCCACCATAAGTAGTGGCCCGGTGACGGAGCAGGCACGGCTCCGTCGCTCGCTCACGCTCGACGGAGTTCCCGCAGGGAGGGGTTGTCGGCCGCACCACGCAGGCGGTCGGCAGCGCCGTCGCACGCATGCTCGCTCAGGAACGAACCAATCAGACAGGGGCTCCCGCCGCACCATCCGCTCTGCGGACCGGCGCGCAGCCCAGCCCGATCGCCGCTGCACGCGCAGCCTCGATCGCGGTCCGGTTCCACTTCCCGAGCGGCATCGCGCGCCACGCAATCCCGACCGCGCACCCTCCGGTCGCGTTCCGCATCTTCCCCGCCGTCGGGCCACAGTCTGCTGCCACGCAGACCGCGGTCACGCTGGCGCCCGGAAGGCGGCGCGCGGTCCGGTGTGTCGGGGGCCGCTCGATCGTGGGCAGAGGTCGGACCACGCCGCAGCGCGGGTCTGCTCCTGATCGCCACGACCTGCCGCGCGTCGGCGGGTCGCACACCGGACCGGGTCACGAACCGACGAGGGGCTGTGTCGAGCCACACCCGTCGCGGCGGACGCGGAACGGTCGAACGGACGATCATGGGCGACCCTCGAACCGCCCGGGTTCCCTCAGCAGGTCGTGCTCCACAGCGCTCACGCGCCCCGAAGGTGTTCTGGAGGCATAGAGAAAGGTGAAGATCCAGCGGCGGTTCACTCAGGAAGGGCAGTCTCCCTACGCGGAGATCCCGTTTGTCAAGCGCACGTCCGAGATCCGCAACACGGACGGTTCGGTCGTGTTCCGGGCCGAGGACATCGACGTCCCGGCGGCCTGGAGCCAGGTCGCGACCGACATCCTGGCGCAGAAGTACTTCCGGAAGGCAGGCGTTCCGCAGGTCGACGAGGCCGGACAGCCGGTCCTCGACGACCACGGGAAGCAGGTCCTCGGCGGCGAGACCGACGCCCGTCAGGTCTTCCATCGTCTGGCCGGTTGCTGGCGTCACTGGGGTGAGTCGCACGGCTACTTCGACACGGCCGAGGACGCCCAGGCGTTCTACGACGAGCTCAGCTACATGCTGGCCGCGCAGTACGCCGCTCCCAACTCGCCGCAGTGGTTCAACACCGGTCTGCACTTCGCGTACGGCATCGGCGGCCCCCCGCAGGGCCACTGGTTCGTCGATCCCGAGACCCACGCGGTCCAGCAGGCGTCGAGCGCCTACGAGCGCCCGCAGCCGCACGCGTGCTTCATCCAGTCCGTGGAAGACGACCTCGTCAACGAGGGCGGCATCATGGACCTGTGGACCCGGGAGGCGCGCCTGTTCAAGTACGGGTCGGGCACCGGCACCAACTTCTCGCGGCTCCGCGGCGAGAACGAACCGCTGTCGGGCGGTGGCCGCTCGTCCGGCCTGATGTCGTTCCTGAAGATCGGCGACCGCGCCGCGGGGGCGATCAAGTCGGGCGGCACGACGCGCCGCGCGGCCAAGATGGTCTGCCTCGACCTCGATCACCCCGACATCGAGAACTTCATCGATTGGAAGGTCATCGAAGAGCAGAAGGTCGCGGCCCTCGTCGCGGGCAGCAAGCTCTGCCGCAAGCACATCCACGAGGTCATCAACGCATGCCGCGTGAAGGGTGACGACGGGACGATCACCGCCGTCACCGCGCCGAAGGAAAACCCGACGCTCGCCGAAGCGCTCGCCGCGGCCCGCGCGGCGTGCGTGCCGGAGGGCTACCTGCAGCGCGCGCTCCAGCTCGGCACCCTCGGCTACGAGGCGATCGACTTCCGCGACTACGACACGAACTGGGACAGCGAGGCCTACGTCACGGTCTCGGGCCAGAACTCGAACAACTCGATCCGCATCCCGAACGCGTTCTTCGAGGCGCTGAAGAACGACGAGTCCTGGACCCTGGTCCGCCGGACCGACGGTGAGGCCGCGCGTTCGATCGACGCCCGCGAGCTGTGGGAGAAGGTCGCCTACGCCGCATGGTCCTGCGCGGACCCGGGTGTCCAGTACGACACCACGATCAACGAGTGGCACACGTGCCCCGAGGACGGCCGCATCGAAGCGAGCAACCCGTGCTCGGAGTACATGTTCCTCGACGACACGGC
>JBEAPQ010000071.1:0-7797 GCA_041164325.1 Planctomycetota bacterium
CCTCGCGCTCGTGCGCTCGATGACGACCGCGATCGACGGGTTCCCGCACACCGGCAGCATGGCCTACGGCGACGACGTCGAGCGCGTGCCGGCCGCGGCGATCAGCACGCTCGACGCCGAAGACCTCGCCGCCCGCCTCGAGGACGGGCCGGTCCGCCTGCGCGTGCGGATGTCCTGCCGCAATCTGCCGGATGCCGACGGGGCCAACGTCACGGGCGAGATCCCGGGCACCGACCTCGCGGACGAGATCGTGACCGTCGGCGGGCACCTCGATTCCTGGGACGTCGGGCAGGGTGCCCACGACGACGGGGCCGGCTGCATCCATGCGCTCGAGGCGGCGCGGCTGATCCTGGCCGCCGGACTGCGTCCACGGCGGACGATTCGCATCGTGCTGTTCGCCAACGAGGAGAACTGTCTCCGCGGCGCGCTCGCGCACGCCGAGCTGCACGGTGGGGAACGGCACCACGCGGCGATCGAGTCGGACCGGGGCGGCTTCGCGCCGCTCGGCTTCACGACGTCGGCACGGGGCGACGCGATGGAGGCGCTGCGGCCCGTGGCTGCGGCGCTGGCGCCATTCCGCATGGGGGCGCTGCTGCCGGGTGGGGGAGGTGCCGACATCGGTCCACTCGCCGAGCACGGCGCGACGCTGTTCGGGCTGGTGACGATTGCGCAGCGGTATTTCGACTTCCACCACAGCGACCAGGACCGGGTCGAGAACGTCGATCCGCGCGAGCTCGCGCTCGGAGCTGCCGCCGTCGCGCACCTCGCGGCGGCGCTCTCGGGCGTCTGACGGGGCGATTCCCAACCCCGGCCCATCGATAGACGCCCTGGTCCGCCGATGGGCGCCCGCAGAACGCGGCTCTTGCGAGGATCGCCCGCCGCAGTCCCCGGGGTCTCGCCCGCCGCCCGAACGCGTCCGTAAAGCACTCCAAGAGAGATGCTTGGGTTCGATCTGCCGCGGGTGGCGGGGCGCGATCGGTGCGTGCGCCGTCGTGCCTGCATCCGACTTGGCACCGGGCCGGGCCGGGCGCCGCATCGTCGATCCGGTCTCTCCGAAGATTTCATGCATACGGAGAAGGGATAGATGCGGTCCGCCCCGTCGCACGGGTGGCTGCGCCCCATCCATGCTGGATCAGAAGATCCGGCAAGCTGTTTCAGGATAGGGGTTTAGGGCGTTCGAGAGCGGTTAGAGCAAGCGTTGCTGCAGGAATCCGGGTCCGTGGGATCCGGCCTGCCTACCACACACGGAAGAGACCGATCCATGCAGAAGTTCACGGCCCTGACCGCCGCACTCGCGTTGACCGCGGCTGCGGTCGCCCAGTCCCCCTACGTCGTCGTGCCCCAGGGCATGGAGACGAGCTACGCCGGCAACACCGGCCTGACGTGGCGGAACACCGCGTTCCGCTACCAGATGATCTACGACACGTCGCACTTCCTCGACCAGGGGATCGACTATCCGATCACGATGACGCGGCTGCAGTTCCGCGCGATCAACGGCTCGACGTCGGTCGGCGGTGAGACCTACACCGGCACCACGATCACGATGTCGTCGAGCCCGAGCGACTGGGCGACGACCAGCACGACGTTCGCGACCAACGTCGGCACCGACGTCGTCACGGTGTTCAGCGGCGACGTCGTCTGCACGCCGGCCAGCGGCAGCACCCCGAACGATTGGATCATCGACATCACGCTGCAGACGCCGTTCGTCTACGACCCCACCTCGGGACTCGACCTCTGCCTCGACGTGACGGCTCCGTTCGCGCCTGCGCCGACCGGCGTGCCGAACATGGCCGCCTCCGCGAACGCGACGCACCTCGCGCGCCGCAACTCGACGGCGACGCCGACTGCGGCGACCGGCGGGCTGTCGTACTTCGCGAGCGTCGTGAAGATCGACTTCACGCCGCCGGGAGACCTCGCCTCGGTGACGTCCTACGGCAACGGCTGCAACGACACGGCGCTGTCCTACTACGAAGACCTCGGCGTGCAGCTGTGGGACCTGTCGGGAACCGCGGGCTCGCCGAACAGCTTCCGCATGACCCCGTCGGGCACCGGCTACGCCGTCACGCCGGGCAGCAACGGCTGGTTCACGCCGACCTCGCCCGACCTCCTGCTCGGTGACGACACGCTCTCGCCGGCGCAGGCCCTGGGCTTCGCGTTCCCCTACATGGGCGGCAGCACGACAGACATCCTGGTCTGCTCGAACGGCTTCGCCTGGCTGGACATCGCGCAGACCGCGGCGACGTTCGCCGGCAACGCAGACCGCCTGCTCGGTGAGGCAGCGCGTCTCGCGCCGCTGTGGCACGACATGGACCCTTCGACGGGTGGCTCGGTCCACTTCGACGTCGATCCGTCGGGTACGGCCGCCTACGTGACCTGGCTCAACGTGCCGCGCTTCGGCAGCACGACCGAGTTCAACACCTGCCAGCTGGCGATCTTCGCCGACGGCTCGATCGAGTACCGCTACGAGGTCTGTGACGTCGGTCCGGGTCTCGTCGGCTTCAGCGTCGGCGGCGGCGCCAACAACCCCGGCAGCTCGGACATCTCGGCTGCGCTGCCGTTCAACACGGTGGCCGACCAGTACCCGCTGACCCTCGCCAGCACGAACCGGCCGCGGGTCAACGCGACGTTCAACCTCGAGCTCCGCAACATCGTGCCGACCGCGGCGGTGGCTGGCGTGAACTTCGGCTTCGCCGCGCAGAACCCGGCGCTGGACCTGGCCTTCATCGGCGCGCCGACCTGCGAGCTCCTGTCGGGGATCGCTCTGTCCGTGCCGCTCGCCATCGCCGGCGGGACCACGCCGCTGTCGCTGACCGTTCCGAATGACCCGACGCTGAACAACGTCCACCTGTTCACCCAGGCGTTCACGTTCGCGTCCGGCGTCAACCAGGGCGGCATCCTGTTCTCGAACGGTCTGGACCTCGGCTTCGGCCTGAACTGATCCGACATGCCCTCCGGTCTCCGGGGGCCACGGACTCGCCGCCCAGGCGGCCTCTCACCGGCGCGCTGCAGCTTCGAGCTGCGGCGCGCCGGTTTCGTTCGAGCCCGAAGGCACCGGATTCCGGAGCGGCCCCCGCAATAAAACCCGTTCCGAAGTCCCTGCTGCAGAGGGGGCTACGAGCATCCGGTTCGGTTTTTCCGGCAAGAGCGCCACCTCGCCTCGACACGCAGGATCTGCGGAGCCGAAAGTCAAGAGACACCTCCGAGGGTGCTCTGGGCTCGCCTGCCCCGACAGCTCCCCGGACACACCAAACCGAGAGAGGGAAGCTGTCCATGCAGAAGTTGACCACCCTGGCCGCGCTCCTGGCGCTGGCCGGCGCCGCCGCGGCGCAGACCGCCCAGGTCGTCATCCCCCAGGGGATGGACCCGACCTACACGGGCAACACGAGCCTCATCTGGCGGAACAGCGCGTTCCACTTCCAGATGTTCTACGACCCGTCGCACTTCCTGAACCAGGGCATCGACTACCCGATCACGATCACGCGGCTGCAGTTCCGCGCGATCAACGGTGCGACTTCGGCGGGTGGTGAGACCTACGTCGGCACGACGATCGCGATGTCGTCGAGCCCGTCGAGCTACGCCGCGCCGAGCACGACATTCGCCGCGAACGTCGGCGCCGACGTCGTGACCGTCTACAGCGGCGACGTGGTCTGCACGGCGGCTTCCGGTTCGTCCCCGAATGACTGGCACATCGACATCACGCTGCAGACGCCGTTCGTCTACGACCCGACGGGTGGTCTCGATCTCTGCCTGGACGTGACGGCACCGTTTGCCCCGGCCCCGACCGGTGTGCCGAACAACGCGGCCTCGTCGAGCTTCACGCGCGACCTGGCCCGCCGTCTGTCGACCAACAACCCGGCGTCTGCGACCGGGAGCCTGTCGGCCTTCGCCAGTGTCATCAAGATGGACTACACCGCGCCGGGCGATCTGGCGTCCGCGGCCCCGTATGGCGCGGGCTGCAACGACACGGCGCTGTCTTTCTACGAGAACCTCGGCGTGCAGCTCTGGGACCTGTCCGGCACCGCTGGATCGCCGAACAGCGTCCGCATGACGCCGACCGGCCCGGGCTACGTGGTCACGCCGGGGAGCAACGGCTGGTTCACGCCGGCCTCGGCGGACCTCGCGCTCGGCGACGACACGCTGTCGGCCGTCCAGCCGCTCGGCTTCAGCTTCCCCTACCCGGGCGGCAGCACGGCGGACATCAAGGTCTGCTCCAACGGCTTCGTCTGGCTCGACTCCGCGCAGACCGCGGCGACGTTCGCGGGCAACCCGACGCGCCTCCTCGGCGAAGCGCCGCGCCTCGCGCCGCTGTGGCACGACATGAACCCCTCCACGGGTGGCTCGGTCCACTTCGACGTCGACCCGTCGGGTACCGCGGCATACGTGACGTGGCTCGCCGTCCCGCGCTTCGGCGTGGCGACGTCGCTGAACACGTGCCAGTTGGCGCTCTTCGCGGACGGCTCGGTCGAATACCGGTACGAGGTCTGTGACGTCGGTCCGGGCATCGTCGGCTTCAGCCTCGGCGGCGGCGCGAACGACCCGGGCAATATCGACATATCAGCCGCGATCCCGTTCACGACCGACACGGACCAGTACCCGCTGACGCTCGCCAACACGAACCGCCCGAAGATCAACTCGACCTTCGGTCTCGAGATCCGGAACATCGTTCCGAGCGCAGCCGTAGCGGGCCTGAACTTCGGCTTCGCGCCGCAGACCCCTGCGCTGGATCTCGCGTTCATCGGTGCCCCGGGCTGCGCGCTCAACGCGCAGATCACGCTCTCCGTGCCGGTCGCGATCAGCGGAGCGACGACCCCGCTCTCGCTGGCGATCCCGAACGACCCGACGCTGAACAACGTCCACCTCTACGCGCAGGCCTACACCTTCGCGCCGGGCGTCAACCAGGGCGGCATCGTCCTGTCGAACGGCCTCGACGTCGGCTTCGGCTTCAACTGACCGACGGTGTCTCGGCGACGGCGACAGCCGTCGCCGAGCAAGCACCGCGGAGCCTGCAGGCCGGTTCGGTCACAGGCGGCGAGAGGCTGTGACTTTATTGAGTCACGGCCTCTCCCGCAGCCGCGGAGCGGCTGCCAAGCAAGCCGCTCGGAGGCTGTAGGCTGATTTGGTCACAGCCTCCGAGACATCGTGTGACCCTGTTGGCTTACGGCGTCTCCGCGACGGCGGCAGCCGTCCACGGACCAGCTCTCCTTCGCCCTCCGACCGGATTCGCTCAAGCCCGGGTGGGCGCGTGACGAAAATCCCAGGACGAGATCTGGTCCGTCGTGCGCGTGCGTCGAAGGGCCTTCCCGTGGAGCTGCGGAATACGCATACGGCGCATCGAAATGGCATCCATCAAATCGTTCACGTTCGGCGCGGAGGGGCTGGTCGAGAAGGCTCCGTCGCGCATGCTCTACGGATCTATCGACCCGCTGAGGTGGGCTCACTTGGCCTCCACCTGAGCGACATCGGTGCCGAGTCGACTCGCCCCGATCCTCGGGACGGGCCGCCTCTCAGTTCCTTTCTTCCAAAACCAAAAAGCTTCGTTCAGGTATCCCGTGAATCGTTTCACCGTACCCCTCCTGGCGACCCTCGCGGCGTCCGTGGCAAGTGTGCCGCTGGCCGCGCAGGCGACCATCACTCCAGTGGCCGGCTTCGGCACTGGCGGCTGGCTGGCTCCTGGCGCCATCCCGCAGCTGGACACGTCGAACTCCCAGCGCGGCATGGCGGTCAACCCCGCCACAGGCAACCTCATCCTGGTCGACCGTGACGGCACGCTGGGCAACAACGCCTGGGTGATCGACGGCGCGACCGGCACGGTCCTCGGATCGCTGGTTCCGCCGGCCGGCGGCTATTCGGGTGGCACCTTCGTGGTGAACATCCCCGGCTGCGGCTCGGACGGCTCGATCCACGTCTGCAACCTCGTCACGTCGACGGCGTCGACCTACAAGGTCTACAGCTGGGTGTCGGAAGCCGACGGCCTCGTGAACCCGGCGACGACGAATGTCTCGGCCGCGGGGGCCAGCCAACCGCCGCTGCCAAAGCCGGCGACGGGCGTCATGGTTGCTTGCGCCGCCAGCCGTTCGCCTGCGAAGGAAGCAGCGACGAGGGCGAGCAGGGATACAGAGATGCGTTGCACGGGTGTACCTGAACGGACGATCGATGGAGACGAGGTGTGGTTGTCTGGCCGCCACCTCCTGCCCCGAGCGCTTTGCACGGGCCGCGGGGAAGCAGAGACGAACGCGGCACGACCGGCACGGGCACAAGATGGCACCGCTCCGGCAGACCGACGAGGCCGGAGAGCATGCGCAGGCGGCGAGGCCCGGCAATCCCCCCCCGAGCGTCGCCCGCGCAAGATTCCGACAAGACTTCCTGCTCGCCGAATCTGACCTGCCGCCACATCGAGTGGTGCAACAAGTCTCCGGTTTCGGCAGCGCGGGAGCACGTCGGGTCAATGGAGCGGCGGATACATGGATCGCCACTCTGCGGCCCTGCCCGCGCAGCGAATTCCGATCGGTCACCTCGCAAGAACAGAGGGGTGCCCGCCGAGTGACGACGCCACCTCCCGACACAGCCGCTTCATGCCGCCCATCGCGCGGACGTTGTCCGACGGGAGCATGACCACCACCCCCACCTCGAGGTCGGGGAACCAAAGGGCCTGGGTCAGGTAGCCCGGCATCACGCCGCTGTGGCCCCACTCGGGTCCTTGCGGGCCGTCATCGAGGATGCACCCGAGCCCGTAGCCACCGAGCGCGCCCGCCGGGACCGGCGTGCGGTGCGCGGCGCGGAGCGCTTCGGGCACCGCATCGCCGACGAACAGCGCGCGCAACCAGAGAGCGAGGTCAGCCGGCGTCGAGTGCACGCCGCCGCCGCAGAACTCGAAGACCGGGTTGGTGAAGTAGAGCCCGTCCACGACGCACGGGCCCTCGTGGAACCCTATCCCGGTCCCCATCCCCGACGCCAGGTTGGGCAGCCGCCGCGACGTGTTGAACCCGGTCGCACGAAGACCGAGCGGCCCGAGCAGACGGTCTTCCAAGACGCGATCGAACGACCGCCCTTCGACCGCCTCGATCATCAGACCGACCAGCAGGTAGTTGGTGTCGGCATACGAGAAGCGCGCGCCGGCTGGCGCCTCGGCCGGGTCGTCCAGCGCGAAGGCCAGGCTCTCGACCGGAGTCATGCCGTCCACAGCAGAAGCCACAGCCTCCTGGAACGCGGGCTTCCACACGTGCTCCGGGATCCCGCTCGTGTGCTGGAGCAGCTGCCGCAGCGTGATGTCCTCGGCGTTGGCGATGCGCGCGTACCAATCCTGGTCGCCGAGCACATCCGCCACGCGACCGTCGAGGTCGAGCCGACCTTCGTCGACGAGCCGCAGCGCGATCGCTGCGCAGTAGGTCTTGCCGACGCTGCCCGACAGGAAGCGGCTCTGCGTCGACAGCGGCTCGCCCAGCGCATCGACACCGACCGCAACCGCGCCGACAGCACCATCACCGCGCACGAACCCGACGCCGAGCCCCGACACGCCGAGCTTCTCGACCGCGGTCTCGGTCAGCGCCTGGACCGCACGCTGCGCGGACTCGTCGAACGCAGGCTTCGGGGTCGAGCAGCTGACGCACACCGCCAGCATCACGGCGAGCAGCGGGACACGGCGAACGCGCCGAAGCGCCGTCGATCGGAGAGATGTGAGGACGTGCATGGTGTGGGGCACCGACAGTCGGGCCATGGCCCCAGGCGGGCAAGTTCAGATCCCGCCCGCGCGCGGAACCACCGCAGCCTCGAGCCAGGGACCCCACACGTCCGCGGCCT
>JBEAPQ010000072.1:0-12437 GCA_041164325.1 Planctomycetota bacterium
AGCGCGACGGATCAGCGACGCGTGCCCCTCGTGCAGGGCCCCCATCGTCGGCACGAAGCCGATCGTGCAGGAACCCTGCCGCCACTCGAGCGTGCGCGCCTGCACGTCGAGAGGCGTCGTCGCGACGCGCGGGGACTCCCCGCGCGGGATCGCATCGACGTCGGCTCCGAGTGCGCGCAGCGGGTCGAGCACGAACGGACGCTCGTGCAGGCGCGGGTGCGGGATCACGAGGTCCCGCGTCTCGAGCTGGACGTCGCCGTAGGTCAGGATGTCGAGGTCGAGGGGGCGCGGTCCGTTGCGCGGCCCGGGCACCCGACCGGCTTCACGTTCGATCGCCTTGCACACGCCCAGGAGTGCGTGCGGAGGCAGCGTCGTGCGAAGGCGCGCGGCACCGTTGCGGTAGGTCGGCTGGGGCGGGCCGCCGACCGGGACCGATTCGTGGAACGGCGAGACGTCGAGGACCTCGATCCCGGGGGTCGCGCGCAGCCGCTCGACCGCGCGCAGGAGCGCGGCATCACGGTCACCGAGGTTCGAGCCGAGACCGAGCAGGACCTCGACCGGCGCGGGCGCCGGCGGGTCGTGCTCCACGCGCGGGTGCAGAGACATCGTGCAGGATCGCGGGGATCAGTTCCGGCTGGGGCTCACGGTCTCGGCGAACCGCTCGACGGCATCGATGGGCTCGGGCTCTCCCTGGTCGGGCGGACCGAGGCGTCCGTTCGACAGCAGCCGGTACAGCCCGAGGCCGAGGCCGTAGGCGACGTAGGCGAGGGTCGCACCGACGAAGGCCAACTGCCACTCGATCAGCACGAGACCGATCAGGACGACGAGCGTGGCGAGGAACGGGAACGAGTGCCGCCTCTCGACCAGCGTGTAGAACATGTGCGGGAAGGGCACCTTGCTGACCATCAGGAGCCCGAGCAGGACGAGGACGCCGGGCATGGCGACGACGGTCCAGCGGTGGACGTCGTCCGGCAGGAAGGCCTGGGTCAACACCGCGGACTCGTCGCCCTGGCTCGCGAAGAACGCGATCAGTGAGCAGACGACCGCGGCCGCCGCCGGCGACGGCAGTCCCTTGAACTCACGATGGTCTTCCTCGGAGGGGCCCGAGGACTCGACGTTGAAGCGTGCCAGGCGCATGGCCGCGCAGAGCACGTAGACCGCGGCGCAGAAGTAGTAGATCTTCGGGTGCGAGGGCAGCAGCTCGGTCGGCGCCCCCTCGTGCAGGTTGATCAGGACCTTGGCGACGAAGGCCGGCGCGCAGCCGAACGTCACCACGTCGGCGAGGCTGTCGAGCTGGGCGCCGAACGCCGAGGTCTGCCCCGTCATCCGCGCGACCCGCCCGTCGAGCGCGTCGAAGACCATCGCCAGGAACACGAACTGCGCCGCGATCTCGAACGCGGCGACCACGGCCGGGACCGTCACGTCACCGATCACCAGCACGTCGGCGACCTTCGACATCGCGAGGAAGCCGAGGAAGACGTTGCCGAGGGTGATGAGCGAAGGGAGGACCGGGACCGAGCGCAGGTCGCGCAGGCGACGATTCCGGCGGGGTGCGTCCATGGGCGGCAGATCGTATCGACCGGAAGGCCCGGGAACACGGGCAGCCTTGCCCGGTTAGGATGCGTTCCCATGCCACGGGCCGAGCCCAAGGCGGACCTGGCATTCGTGCGACGGGCCTGCCACGACACCCTGCAGCGCGGACCGCGGCCGCGCGAGGTGCGTTCGTTGGTCGGCATGCCGGTCGATCGCGTCGTGCGGCACCTGGCCGAACGCCCCGAGGCCTTCGAGCAGTGGGTCGAAGAGGAGCTGTACTACCACCTGCTGATCGACCGCTTCCGCCCGAGGACGCGTGCCATCGAAGAGCTGCCGACCCGGCTCCGCAGCGGCACAGCCGACGTCCGCTCCGCCACGGCCGAGATCCTGCTCTCGACGAGCTTCTCGCTCCGCAACCCGGGGAACGACACGTTCGTCACGGTCGTGCTCGAGCAGTGCCTCGGCATGCCGGTCCAGGACCGGCGCAACGTCCGCACGCTGGAAGCGGGCAAGGATCTCTACGACGGCCGCCCGACGAAGTTCCTCGGCCGTGACGGGCAGACGCAGGCAGACGTCGTGCGGTTCGCGATCGAGGACGAGCGCTTCGCGCGCCGAATGCTCGACCGCCACCGGAAGCGCCTGCTCGGCCAGGGACTGGACCGGATGACGCCGCGCGATGCGGACGCGCTCGTGGCCGAAGTGCACGGGGACCCATCCCGCTTCTTCGACGTCCTGACGCGCTGGATGATCAGCGACCTCTACCGGGAGGCGGTCGCCACGCGGCGCCCGCGGAGCGACCGGCAGTTCGTCCGTGCGCTCTACATCGACGTCTTCGATCGCGAGCCCAGCTACGAGGAACTCCGCAACGTCCGCAACGCGCTCCAATCGATGGCGGACCCTGCGCCTCTTCGCGCTGTGCTGGTCAAGCTGGCGCTCGGCTCCGCCGAAGCGCAGCTGCCCACGCCCCAGGAGGGTCAGGAGGATGGCTTCGTCCGCAGCTGCTTCGTCCGCTACCTGGGAAGAAGCCCGACCCAGGACGAAGAGGCGCGGTGTCGCGCGATCCTGGCCGAGCCCGAGACGACGCCGCGCACGCTGATCCGTGCGCTCCTGTCTGCACCGGAATACGGGTTCTACTGAGCCGTTCGGGCCGGGCTGGACAACGCACGGACCGCGACTCGTGGACGACCGCGGGCTCCCGCTGGGCCGCAACGACAGCCCGGGACGTCGGCAGCCCATGCGGGCAATACTCCCGGAACTGGCCCCACGACTCGCCGGTTCCAGCGACCCTGAACCCCCGTTGGCGCCGCGGATTCGGCGCCGATCTCCGACGCTGGGCCCACCTCCCGTCCCGCACCGACCGGAGAGGAAGGGCTTGCCCACCCTGACAACACCGGATCCGATTGATATGCTGATCCGTATCCCACCTCGGAAAGATGCTCTACGGAAGACTGCCCCAGCTGGATGGAACGACGGCGCCGCCCCCGCGGCCGGCCCGCGTTTCCCGGCGACGTTTCCTGGCGCTCGGCCTCTGGTTCACGGCCGGCAGCACCGCCGGTCTGACCGCACACGGAGTGCTCGGACGCAGCGGAGAAGCAGCCGCGGCCACTCCGGCTTCCGCCCCCCCAGCGCACGGCTCCCTCGACTGGGCCTGGTCGATGCTGCACGCGTCCGACGAAGAACTGCTGCAGGCAGCCGGTGACCTCGAGCGCGTCTCCGCGCGGCACCGCGGCGAGTCCGAGCTCGTGCCGGTCTTCGAGCGACTGCTCGACCTCGCGCTGCGCACGCCGGGCTCCGAGGCGGACGCCGCCGCCGCCTGCGCCGGTCGCTCCCTGCTGCGACACGGCGAAGGCGCCCTCGTCATCGAGCGAGACTTCGACATCGCCGCGCGCACCGAGTTCGCCGAGACCAAGCGCACGCTGGAGCGCATCGTGCGTCGACTCGGGTCCACCCCACTGCACCGAGGAGAAAACCGATGAACTCCCGCTCGCTGCCATCCGCGGAGCATCGCCCGGGGACGACCTCGGCCGATCCGCGCGGCCCCTCGCGCTTCAAGGTGCAGCCGGATCCCCCGGTCGCCGGCCAGCCGGTCGAAGTGACCTACTCCGGGCCCGCCAAGTTCGTCGAGTACCAGGTGGACGGTCAGCCCGCCGTCCGAGTGCGGCCCGGTGCCGACGGCAAGTTTCGCATCGACCCGCTCCCCTCGGGAGACGAGCTGATGTTCTCGGACAACCTCGGTATCCCCGGCTACCTGTACCGAGAGATCATCCAGACCCACTGAACCGCAAGAGGAACGCCCCATGAACCTCATCCCGGTCATCCGCCCCGCCGTTCTCCTCACGCTGACCGCGCATCTCGCGGCCCAGTTCCCGGCGAACGTCGTGCCCAACACCTATCTGAACCTCGACGGTCCGGTCTTGTCCGACTTCGCCTTCGGCGCCTACGAGACCAGGCGCCAGCTGCTCATCGACGCTGTCGAGCTCGGACCTTCGCGGGTCCGCCAGCTCGCGGGTCTGCAGCTGCGCCGCAACGCTGGAGGCGACCAGGATGTGCTGGAGGCGGGGAGGGTCCACGTCCGTGTGACGCTCTCTTCGTCACCGCGATCTGCCGCAACCGCCGAGGCCGCTTTCACCGCCAACCGCGGGCAGGACGCGACCGTGGTCTTCGATGGAGTGGTCGACCTCCCGGCATGTCCGGCGCCGACGACGGACCCGGCACCCTGGGTCGAGCCCTTCGCGATCACGCTGCCGTTCACGGTTCCGTTCCGGCTCGCGTCCCGGACCCTGTGCATCGAGACGGAGACGACGCCCTACGTCGATCCGATCACGGGCACGCGTACCGATCCGTGGTGGCCGGTGGACTCGGTGTCAGGACGCGACTCCGAGGAGCCATCGGTGCTGGGACCGAGCTGCTGGAGCGAGAATCCGACACCGGCGCCCGCATGCACGGTGCCGAACACCTTCGTGCTCGGGGGGCGCGGCATCTTCACGCTTTCCGGCCCCGCAACGCCCCGCACCGCGGTCTGCCTCGTCGGAGTCAGCGGAACGGATTTCAACGGCCTGCCGCTGCCGTTCGCACTCGACATGTTCGGCGCACCGGGTTGCTCCCTCCAGGTCGCGCCCTTCCTCCAGATCCCGACCACGTTGATGCGCGCCCCCGCGGGACCGCGCACCGAGGGCCGCGCCGAACTGCCGATCCCGCGCGACGGCAATCTCGCTGGCCTTCCGCTGTTCGCACAGTGGATGGTCTTCTCGCCGGGGACCAACATCCTCGGAACGAATTGGACGAACGGCGTCTCGATCCGCATCGATCCTGGGCTCGGTGTGCCTCGTTTCGCGTGGGTGGAAGCACCTGATCTGGTGTCCGGCGTCGGCCATCTCTACATGCGCCGCACGCCAGTGATCCGCTTCATCCACAACTGATCTCTCAAGGTCACGCGGAACACCGACGGTCTCCGCGACGCCGCCTCGGCGGTGACCCAGCCTTCTCACTTTCGACTCTCCAAACACCCGACTCGCACTCGGGTGTCGACCCCGAAGGACAAACCCTCCGTGGCACGCATCGGCGCCAAGCTCTACTACCTCCGCACCCGTGAACGCCGCCTGAGCCAGCAGCAGGCCGCGGACGGACTCGGGATCCGTCAAGCCACCCTCTCGCATCTGGAGCAGGGTCTGTCGCAGCCCAACTTCGACCTGCTGCGCCGTCTGTGTGAGTTCTACGACGTGACCCCGACCTTCCTCGCCGACGAGGACCGAGGGGTGCGCCCACAGACGACCGAACGATGGCACCTGCGCAATGCGCTCGTCACCGTCGGAATGTGGATCGAGGTCCCCGCGGACCAGCTCGAGGACCTCGGCACCGGGCAGACGATGTGCCCGCTCCGCCCCGGCATGGCGTTCTACGACGCCGAGGCCTCGATGGTCCGGAGACGCTTCAAGCGGATCAGCCAAGCCGAGTCCGCGCTCGCGGACCTGGCGACCGAGCGGCAGACCGAGGACACCGCGCTCGAAGTCGAGGTCGAGAACGAGCTCAAGGAACACCCACGGCGTCGTCTGCGCCGCCTCTCGATGCTCGACTGAGCCCCGGGTACCGCCACGGCCAACATGGCTGTGGGAGTGTGTGACGAAGTCTCGTCACGCACTCTCCCGCGGCCGCGGAGCGGCCGCCAAGCGAGCACTTCAGGGGCTGTAGGCTGATTTGGTCACAGCCTCTGGCAGCCTGTCCCAGCAGGGTCGGTGACTGGATATCCTGGGTTCATCCCACTCGGAGAGCTTCGATGAACCGACCGCAAGACTCGAGCCGCCGCGCGTTCCTCCGCGGCACCGCCGCCTCCGCCGGCGCGCTGGCGCTCGGCCCCCACGCACTCGCGGCAGGAGCTCGTGCTCTCGGACCGAAGACGGAGCATGTCGTGCTCGTGGCCTTTGCCGGCGGCGTGCGGACCAAGGAGGTCCTCGGGACCCCGGCCAACGTGCCGAACCTGATGCGGATCGCGCAGGCCGGCGTCGCGGTGCCCAAGGTCCGCTGCGCCAACGTCGGACACTACGGCGCGGCCCTGTCGATCTTCACCGGCAACGTCGAGGTCATGGGCATCCGGGAGAACGAGCGCGGACTCCGACCGACGCTCTTCGAGCGACTGCGCCGCGACGGCGGGCTCGGTCCCTCGGACGTCTGGCTCTCGACCAGCAGCGGCGCCCAGGGCCGGCTCTTCGCACACTCGGACCACCCTGACTACGGCTCGGCCTTCGCGGCGAACGTCCTCGACGGAGATGGGCTGTTCAACGTGGAGTTCCGCAAGGTGCTCGACGCGTTCGGAAAGCCACAGCCCGACTCCGAGCACGAGCGGGCCGTCCTCTCGAGGCTCACGCAGAGCCTCGATCCAGGCGCGATCACGCTGCCGCCCGGTCAGACCCTCGCCGACCCCGAGCAGATCCAGCGTGTGGCAGGCTTCGTCCTCGACGGGCTGACGGGCGACACGTCGCGGATCACCGGTCCCGGCGGCGGAGACGCCAAGGCGATCCGCATCGGCCTCGAGATCCTGCGCGTGTTCCGTCCCCGGGTGCTCGGCATCACGCTGCAGAACCACGACGTCGCCCACGGCTCGTTCAACGGCTACGTGGAGGTCATCCGGCGCAACGACCAGGAGATCGGCAGGCTCTGGGATGCGATCCAGCAGGACGAACATCTCCGCGACAAGACCGCGGTCCTCGTCCTGCCGGAGTTCGGTCGTGACCGCGACCTCAACGAGCGCAACGGCCTCGACCACGGCGACCAGTCCGAGGAGCTCCTCGACGTGTTCCTCGTCGCGGCCGGCCCGGACTTCCGCCGCGGCAAGATCCTGCGGGACGAGGTCCGGACGATCGACGTCTGCCCGACGCTGCTGCGCCTCTTCGGCATGCAGACCCCGCGCGACGTCGAAGGACGCCCCATCCTCGGTCTGTTCGGCTGAGCGCCGTGCCGGGCCTCCTGGTCTTCGGTCGGCTTCCCGGGTCCGGAGCGAACGCGCTGCGCTCGCTCGTGGCCTGGGTCGCGGTCGCCGCGACGGTCGCGACCTCGTGGATCGCAGCGCCGATTCTCGACGCGGCGCCGGGCACGCCCGGCGCCCGCGCCGAGGGATGCCTGACCTGCCACGCCGGCATCGAAGACATCCACCCTGGCTTCCCGCTGTCCTGCGTCGACTGCCACGGCGGTGACCCCAAGGCGACCGACGTCGAGCGCGCCCACGTCCGACCGTCGCGGCCGGTGCCCAACGACGAACGCGTGCTGCCCGAGCGGCACGACCTCGCCTACCTGCGCTTCGTCAATCCGAGCAACCTCCGCGTGGTGCGCGAGGTCTGCGGCGACTGCCACGGGACGATCGTCGATCGGGTGCTGAAGTCCCTGCACGCGACGACGTCCGGACACCTGGGAGACGGGTTCTACGAGCACGGACTCACGGAATCGAAGCGCCCCCACTACGGGGTCTTCGCCGCGAAGGACGAAGACGGCGTGATCCCGGACGGCGCGCTGGCCGCCGTCGAGCAGGTCCCGGGCTTCGACCGCAAGGGGCGCCGTGACCGGATCGAGACGCACTACGCGGACCTGCCGCGCAAGGCGTGCATGCACTGCCACCTGTGGTCCGAGGGACGAGCTGTCGACGGGCGACTGGGCCTCGACGGCGACTACCGGGGCGAGGGCTGCGCCGCCTGCCATGTGACGTACGCCGACGACGGCCGCTCCCGCTCGGCGGACCCGTCGATCGACCACACCGAGCCCGGCCATCCGATCGCGCACCGGTTCACGTCCGCGATCCCGACCGACACGTGCACCCGGTGCCACTACGGCGACGCGAGCATCGGCCTGCACTTCCGCGGCCTGGCCCAGCTGGTCCCTGGCATGCCTGCGGGGCCGGACGTCGCGGGCACGACCGACCGCCTGCAGAACGGCGTGTTCTACATCCGCGATGCGGACATGACGCCGCCCGACGTCCACCACCAGGCCGGCATGCACTGCATCGACTGCCACACCGCGGCCGACGCCATGGGTGACGGCAACCTCTGGCCGCAGATGGATCACGCGGTCGAGATCGAGTGCGAGAGCTGTCACGGCACGATCGACGACGTCAGCGACCTGATGACCTCACGCGGCCGTCGCGTGCAGAACCTGCAGCGGGAAGGGGACGAGTTCTTCCTGGTGTCGAAGGTCACCGGACGGCGGCACCGCGTGAAGCAGGCACGCCACGTCGTGTCGCCGGGCCATCCGGACTACCGCCCCGCTGCCGCCGCAGCGATGGACGAGAGCCACGGACGGCTCGAGTGCTACACGTGCCACAGCGGCTGGAACGTCGACTTCTTCGGCTTCCACTTCGACCGCAACGAGCAGTTCACCCAGCTGGACCTGATCTCGGGTGACCGGACGCCTGGGCGTGTCACCACGCAGGAGAAGGTCTTCGCGACGTTCAACCAGCTCCGGCTCGGCCTGAACCACGAAGGGCGCATCGCGCCCTACATGGTGGGCTTCTCGACGCTCGGCAGCGCGCGAGATGCCAACGGCGAGATCCTGCTGCACCAGGCGACACCCGAGACGACGGCGGGCCTGTCCGGGATCACCCTCGTCCCCCACCAGGTCCACACGACGCGCCCCGAAGCGCGGACCTGCGTCGAGTGTCACCGGAGCCCGACGACCTACGGCCTGGGCTCGGTGAACTTCCGCCTGACGCGGGAGCTGGGCTACGCGCTGACGACCGACAGCCTGCTGACGCTCGCGGTGGACACCCGCAACCTCGCGCGCACCCAGCCGGTCGCCGAGTTCGACCTCGGCGGCTCCGCTACCGCCTTCACGGTCCGCACGGATCCGGTCCACGCGCGCGGCACGCACGCCTACGTCGCCCTCGACACCGGCGAGCTGCTCGTCCTCGATCTGGCGACGCCGTCGTCCCCGCGGATCGTGCGGAAGCTCCCGCTCGGACTCGTCGACCCGCGCCAGATGCTGGCCCAGGGAGACCACCTCTACGTCGCCGACGGAACGGGCGGCGTGACGATCCTCGACATCGAAAAGCCCGACAACCCGAGCCGTAGCAGCATCCTGCCCTGTGCGGATGCACGCGACGTGGAGCTCCAGTGGCCCTGGCTCGTGGTGGCGGACGGCAGCTCCGGCCTCTCGGTCTTCGACGTGTCCAACCCGAAGCGCCCCGCTCCGATCTCCACCGTCGACCTGAACGGCGGGGACGCGCGCGCGAACGAGGCGCTCGACGTCGAGCTGTTCTTCCAATACTCGCGCAGCTTCGCAGCCAACCTGGAGGGCACACGGATCGGTCGGACCGAGGCCCGTCTGCTCGCCTGCGTCGCCTGCGGCCTCGACGGTGTGCGCATCGTCGACCTGACGCAGCCCGACGCGCCGATCGTCCTGCACGGCGCCACGGCACGCGGCGCCTTCCGCTTCGCGCGCGGTGACGTCCGCGGCCTCGCGGTCCACACGGTCTTCGACATCGGGACCGAGGGAGGAGGGCTGCGCAGCGCCGAGCACGACTACCTCTACGTGCTCGTCGAAGAGGGCGAAGACGGCAACCGCCAGCGGCGGGTCCGCACCTACGACATCTCCGACCCGGTCCGACCGCGAGCCGTCCCGGACTCCAGCCCGCGCGTCTACGGCGGCACGGGCGCGCTCCACGTGCTGTGCGCGTACAACGAACCGTTCCTCCAGCACTTCGTCGTCGCAGCCGGCGCGGGCGGGCTCGGCACGGCCATCGACGTGTCGAAGGCACCCTCGACGGGCACGTCCGTGGCGGCCACCTGGGACGGCGTCCAGGGTCTGCGGGGCCTGTTCCTCGAGGAGCTCGCCCTCGACCGACTCCAGGACGAGCGGGGCCGATGGTCGAAGGACATCAGCCATGAAGACTGCCGCTACCTGACGCCGGCGGAGATGCTCCGCACGCTCCGCGCGAAGGTCCCGACCGCAGCCGTCCGCACCGATCCCTACGGCTTCCTGCTCGAGGAGCGGGACTTCCCCCGGGGGAAGACCCGATGAAGTTGCGCACGCTCGTCCTCGGCCTCGCCCTGTCCTGCAGCGCCACGGCCCAGTCCGTCGACACGGTCACGGCCGAGGCCTTCGCGCGGCTCGACCGGAACGGCGACGGACGCGTGGTCCGCACCGAGTTCCCCGGATCGGACGCACAGTTCCGCGACCTCGGCCCGGGCGCGGACGGTGCCGTGACGCTGGAGGGATTCCGGAAGTCGCCGTTCGCACGCCGCATCGCCGCTGCGCGGACGCGCGACGGAACCGACCCGAGGCCGCGGGACGATGCCGACCAGCAGCTGGGTGCCCGCATCGAGGCGGCGCTCCGGCTCGACGCCAATCGGGACGGTCGCGTGGCCCGCAGCGAGTGGACCGGCCACGAGACGCACTTCCTGGAGCTCGACCTGGACGGCGACGGTGACATCGATCGGAAGGACCGCGCCGAAGCCGTGCGGCGCGCGCCCAGCACGCCGGACCTGGACGACCTTCCCGCCTTCCGGCGGGAGCTCGATCCCATCGACAAGCTGCTCGAGCGGTTCGACCGGGACCGGGACGGCGCGCTCAGCGAGGCCGAACTCCGGGACCACCGCGTCGCGCCCGCGTTCGGATGGGCCGATCGCGATCGAGACGGGCTCCTGTCGACGGCCGAGCTCGAGCGTCTCGCCAACGAGGTGCGCACCCGCGTGCGCGCACGGAACCTCGGCAAGGCGCGTCCGACCGCCTACGTCGTGCCTTTCTCGACGTGGGATCGGGACGACGACGGGCGGATCTCGACCGCCGAGTGGAAGGGACCGGCCTACCTGGTCGCACGCATCGACCGGGATCGCGATGCGCACCTGACCCGGGACGAAGTCGACCGCTACGTCCGGTCCGTCGAGGGGACCACGTTCCACGAACGGTTCGACCTCGACGACGACGGACGCGTGACGCTGGACGAGTTCGCGGGGCCCCCGTCCGCGTTCCGACGACTCGACCGCAACGGTGACGGCGTCGTCTCACGCGCAGAGAGCCAGTGACGAAGAGTCGTCACGGGCTCTTCCACAGCCGCGGATCGGCTGCGGGAGAGCCCGTCAGCGCCGTTCGGCTCGCACCGTCTCGGCCGCGGCGCGCATCTGGGACCGCGCCGCGTCCGGCGGCATCAGGTCGGCTGGGATCGGCGCGCGGCGCCATGTGCCCTCGGGACCGTAGTGGGTCGCCAGGTAGCCGACGATCCGCTCCTCGACGCCTTCCGGGAACTCCCAGAGCCCCTGCGTCGCCTGCATCCAGTCGATGATCCCCTGCCACGTGGCGTGCGTGCCGCGCTGACGGAGGAACTGCTGGGCCGAGTGGCACGCCACGCAGTGGGTCGCGACCAGCTCGTAGTCGTCCGCGAGCACGAGGCCCGTCGACGGATCGACCGGGCGTCCCGCAGCGTCGACCTTCGGGGCGACCACGTCCGGACGGGCGGCGTCCGACCGCGGCCCGTCCGCGGGCGAGCAGCCCTTGCCGACGCCCATCAGGAGGACGAGCCAAACCGCCGAGCCCCGCCTCATGACTCCACCTGGACCGCGATCCGATGGCAGGCGTTGTTCATGTAGCCCTTCGGATTCCAGCCCGGCAGGACCATCGGCTGACTCCGTCCGGCATCGTCGACGGCGCGCGCCCAGACCTCGTAGTAGCCCGCACGCGGGAACGCGATCTCGGTGCGGAACCGCTGCCAGGCGTTGCGGTTGGGCGCGGCTTCCAGCTGCGCCGACTGCCAGGTGCTGCCGAAGTCGATCGAGGTGAAGACCTCGGCCACCGCGCGGTCCCCGACCCAAGCGTGTCCGCGCACGTCGAGCGGAGCGGTCGCTGGGACGACGGCGCCCGATCGCGGCGCGGTGATCAGTGACTTGATCGGCATCGCGCCGAGGATCTCCATGTCGGCGTCGCTCACCTCGGCTCCCGGCCGCACCGGCTGCCGCGGTTTCCGGTAGGAGGCCCCACCCATCTTCGCGCCGTCGTGCACCCGATCGCGCACCAGGATGCGCCGCACCCACTTCCCGCTCGTCGAACCCGGCCAACCGCCGAAGACGAGACGCGCGGGGTGACCGTGCAGGTCGGGAATGGCTTCACCGTTCATCCCGAACGCGAGCAGCGACTCGGGCTGCCTCGCCTTGTCGATCGGGACACCCCGCGAGATCGGCTGGCGCGACGGATCGCCCGACAGGTGACGATCGGCGCTCTCGTAGGCCACGTAGACAGCGCGGTCGGTGACGCCGCACGCATCGAGCAGGTCGCGGAGCCGGATGCCGTCCCACCGGGGGCAGCCGACCGCACCTGTCGTCCACGGAGTCCCTGCAGCCGGCGGCTGGAACTCGGCGCGCCCGTTGCCCGCACACTCGACCACGAGCGGCAGCGAGACCGCTTTGAATCGCTGCCGGAGGGCGGCCACCGTG
>JBEAPQ010000073.1:0-7718 GCA_041164325.1 Planctomycetota bacterium
CGACGCCCACGTGAAGCGGCCGCTCGAGCCACAGACGGTCGATGCGCTCGACGAGAGCGCGTAGTCCCCGCCCATCTGTGCCCACGCCTGGCCGGGGAAGAACGCGTCGAACCAGGTGGCATCTCCCGGGGCAGCCGGAGCCCCGCCGCCCTGACCACTCGATGCGAACGAAGTTCCCTCGCCCCACGGCGCGAGCAGGCGGTGCAGTTCGACCGGCAGCGCCGGCGCCCGGGTCTGGACCACGGTCATTCCGAGCTGGGCGCTGCGGATCACCGAACCGGGCGGAATCGACGCACGCACGTCGAACCGCAGCAGGCCCCGCTTCGACGACGAGGCGAGGTCGTTGCCGCAGAACAGGCGCGTTCCGGCACCGTTGCTGGCGAACGGATCGAACTGGTACAGCGTCGTATCTGCGACGGGCTCGAGGGTGACGGACGATTGGGCTGCAGCCGGTCGGCTGGCCAGGAGCGTCAGCCCGAGCACGGCGAGGAGCTTGTAGTGGCGCATGTCGGAGACGGGCCCGGGCGGGTGGCCCGGTGGGTTGATGGGCTGTGGCGGGCGGGGGAAGCGTCCCGCGCCTTTCGTCCGGCGGCAAGGGGGGGATGCGCTCCTCGGTCTCGAGCGCCATCGAGGGGCCCATGGTGCGGATTGGTCCCGCGATTCGCAGCGCAACGGCAGGGGGCGCGGGGCGTTCGTCCGGGCGCCCGCATCGGGCCCACCGGAGGAAGACCGACGATGATGAACAAAGCCACGTCCGCAGCCCTGGCCCTGCTCCTCGCTGCTCCTGCTTGCCACGACAAGTCGACCGGCAAGAACACCGACGAAGCCGCGAAGCTCACTCTCGACACCGTGACCGCGCTGTTCGACGGCAGCGATGACTTCGAGGCCATGCGGGACGACCTCTTCACAGCCACCCGCCTCGACACTTCGAACGTCGATGCCCAAGTGCTCTTCGCGACCGTGGTCGCTCTCGATGAGGTCAAGACGCGCACCGAGGCCCAGCACCGGTTCCGCCAGACGTTCGAGCGTGCCGGCATCCTGTTCCTGGACGGGGCGACGTTCTGGGACCTGATGCTCGCGCTCGAGGAACACTCGGAGGGGTTGTTCAAGGACGACTTCCCGACCTTCGACGAGTTCGTCACGATCCTGCGTGACGACGTGCTGCCGGTCCTCGACCTGGTCGCGGCGGCCCTCGCCGCGGTTCCCGAGGATTGGGAATACGTGATCCCGGTCGACCGTGGCGGCAAGTTCCTCGCGTGGCTCTCGCCCGGTGACCCTCATGCGATCCGTCTCGACCACGCCGACGCCATGGCCGCGCTGGCGCTCGTCGAAGCGCTGCGCGCGCTGATCGAGGGAATCACGGTCTACGACTACGACGGCCTGTCGCTCGCCGAGTTCGACATCCTCGATGACCCAACGATCGATCTGATCGATGTCATCGACACCGAGCACCCGGGCTTCGGCACGTTGCTGCGCACGCAGAACCTGACACGGCTCCGCGATCGGCTCCGTGACTGCTTCCTCTGCTACGAGAGCTGCATGGAGCAGGTCCGCACCGAGAACCAAGAACGGCAGCGCGAGGGCTTGATGTCGATGGCGCGCCTCGAGCAGTGGGTTCCCGACGCGACGCAGCGTCAGCTGATGCTCCAGCAGGAGGAGCAGCTCAGGACCTGGCTGCGTGCCATGGTGGGGGCCCTCGACGGCACGTTCACGATCTCGACCCTGCCCGACGGCACGACGTTGCCCGTGGACCAGCAGATCGTGCTCGACTTCCGTCGCCTCTTCGCCGGCGTCGACCTGCGTGCGCTCTACATCAAGACCCAAGTGGACCCGTGGACCGGCCGAAAGCTGTTCGGCGTGCCGGCGCTCGCCGCGCTGACGGCCGAGATGGCGTCGTTCGGCGGGACGCTCGTCTCGATCGGGGGCGTTGCGCCTTCGCCCGGAACGCTCCAGGAGGAACCGGGCTACGCGCTGGTCCTCGACGAGTCGGCGGTGACCACCGCCACCAAGACGATCGACGGCGACCTCGGCGATTGGGATCGCGACCGCGATCGGATCATGCTGCGGACGCAGGATCGCCTCTGGGAGAGCCGGCCGGACCTCGGTGAGGTCTTCACTTCGGTCGATGCGACGGACGTCTACCTGCTGTTGGATGAGGACCTGACGCAGCACCTGGTCGAGCCGACGGACACCTACGAGATCCTCGTCGAGTGGGACACCGGCCTGCAGGCGCGCGTGACCTACCAGAACCGCGCCCACTTCGGCGATGGCGGTGCGGGCTACGCCCACCGGCAGGGCCCGGATGGTGGGATCGAGTGCCGCTTCCCGATCGAAGGCGAATGGGCACGCATCCGCGTCCGCGTCGAGGCCCGGAACACCAGCTGGGACTTCGAGGCCATGCGCGGCCCGGTCTATCTGCAGGCACGCTGAGGCGTGCCCGCGCTCCCCGCGTCCGCGTTGGACCCCCTGGTCCGGCGCGGGCATGATCGGCGGGAATGTCCCTCCGACCCTCCGCCGTCTTCGCCGCAGCGTGCGCCCTGTCCGTCGTCCTTGCGAGCTGTGGCGGCGGTGCCGAGGCCGGGCGTGTCGTCGACGCCTCGCTGCGCCCCGAGGGCGAGCAGCCGGACGCCCCGATCGAGCTGCGCTTCGCTTGGCAGGCAGGGGCGCGCGCTCAGGTCGTCGAGCGGGTGCGGGGCGCAGGCCTCGGCTTCTCGGTCCGCTACGTGCTGTCGGTGACGGAGGGCGCCGACGGCGGCCTCACGCTCCGCACGGGCGATCTCGACCTCGTCGAAGTCGGCGGGGAGCGCGCGGATCGCGAGGTCGTCGGAGAGCGATTCGCCGGCATGCTCGGTTCGCTGGAGTCGGCGATGCCTGCGCTCCTGATCGGGGCGGACGGTCGATTCGCAGGCGTCGACGACGCGGACGGGTGGATCGAACGGTCGGCACTCGCGGTCGAGGCGCAGATCGCGTCGGCTGGCGACGACCTCGGAGAACGTGCCGACATCGAAGCGGCGCTCCGGGCCCGTGCGGCCCTGATGCGCGCGCCCGAGCAGCGTGACGGGCTGATCCAGGCGGCCGGCGACCGCTTCGCGGTCTGGGTCGGCAGCTGGCTCGGCCTCGCGGCGCGGCCCGGCGAGACGGTGATCCGCCCGATGCTCACGACGCTGCCGTGGGCCCCACTCGGCGCCGAGCTCGCGCTGCCGGTGCAGATGCGTGGCTACATCGTCGAGCCTGCGGATCACGTGCGCATCGAGGTCCGGGGCGCGGTCGAACCGGCCGCGGACGAACTCCCCGCTGACGTGCCCGAGAACGTCCGGGCGTCCCTGCTGGGGGTGCGGGGGATCATCGAGCGCGTCGTGGTCCTCGATCCCGAGGGAATGCTCCCGCTGCACGTCGAGGCGCGGTTCCGGATGGAGCGCCCCTCGCCGGAGGGCGGCGATCCGCAGTCGGTCGAGGAGCTGCGATCGTGGGACTTCACGTGGCAACTGCCGGGTTCCGCGGAAGCTCCGGCAGGCGACGGGCGGTAGCATCTCCGCCCCTCATGATCGACGCGACCACGCTCCGTTCCTGGCTCCACGCGAATCCCGACGACAGCGCCGAGCTCACGCTCGGCCGCGGTGAGGTCCGCGCGCTCTGCGACGAGCTGCAGCGGCTCCTCCAGAGCAACGATCGCCTCCGCAAGCAGAACAAGAAGGTCCGTGCCAAGGTCGCCAAGCTCCGGGGCGGCGAGGAAGACCCGGAGGACGCCGCGGACGCCGACTCGACCGACTGACACCGGTTCCGGTGCCGCGGGTGCCCCAGGCCGGGACGAGGTGCGTCCTCGCGCCTAGGACGGTCGAAAGCCCGCATCGACCAGGGCGTTCGGCGGCCGCCGGACCCCGTGTCCCCCGATTCGATCCCATGACAAGCCGAGACCCGCAGTCCCCGGAACACGAACCCGCGCTGTCGACGGCGGCCCAGGCGCTGGCCGCAGCCGGGGATGCCGAGCAGGCCCGTGACGTGGCGGCCCTCGATGACGTCGCGTCCCGCGCTGCGCTCAGGCTCGGCCGCTCGCGCCAGAGCCTCGTCGAGCGCCTGATCTACGGGCCTCTCCCGCCGGTCGAGGAACTCGGCTCGGGGGCACGGATCGGAGCGGCCGCGCGCGGGCGTGGGCAGCAGGTCCTCGAAGCGGCGCTCGGTTGCCTCGGCAAGGGCGAGGCCTTCGCCGCGGACCGCAAGCTGTCGTCGGAGCTGCGGTCCGCCGTGTCGGCGGCGGGCGGCTACGGCTTCACGGTGCCCGCCGAGTTCGGCGGGCAGGGCGCTTCCTACCCCGAACTCGCCGTCGTCGAAGAAGAGTTGGCGGCGCACGGACTGGGAGCACTGGCCGTCGAGATCTCGGGGGAGCTGACGATCGGGGCCGGGTCGCTGCTCGGCTACGGCAACGACGCCCAGCAGAGTCTGTTCCTGCCGATGATCTCCGAAGGGCGGCTGATGGCCTTCGCGCTCAGTGAGGTCGGGATCGGCGTCAACGCCAAGAAAGTCCAGGCCTACGTCGAGCCGGACCCGGCGACCGGTGGCTTCCGGCTGTTCGCAGACGGTGCGCGCAACAAGCTGTGGATCACGAACGCGACCTACGGCGCGCTCGCGGGCTTCGTCGTCCGCATCGGCAAGGGCGGCAAGGACGTCGGGCTCTTCGTCGTCGAGCTGCCCGAGAGGGACATCGCGCGCGGTGACCACGGCGCCGACCACGAGTTCTGGATGCGCTCGTCGGACGTGGATGCGTTCCACCCGAACCACAACAGCCGCATCCACTTCGACAACTACCCGATCCCGGCGGCCAACCGCATCGAGGCGGACGGCGTCGAGGTGCTGTTCTACTGCCTGCGGATGGGGCGCTGCATGCTCGCGGCGATGTCGGCCGGCTACCAGCGGATGTTCGCGGCGGACGCCACGCACTATGCGCGGCAGCGCCCGGGCGTCGGCGGCCTCGTCATCAAGCACGAACTCCCGCGGCTCGCGCTCGGCACGATGCTCGGCGGTGCCCTGCAGTCACGCGCGCTGTCGCACCTCTCGCTGCAGCAGGACGCCGACGGTGTCGACCTTGCCGGGCTCCGCGATCTGACGAAGTCCGCGGCGGCGACGACCGCGCTCCGTTCGCTGACAGCCTGCGAGCGCGTGCTCGGCGGCCGGACGTTCGATGCCAAGAGCCGCGTCAACCAGGCACGCGCCAACATGCACGTGTTCGGCGTGGTCGAGGGTGAGGACGACCTGATCCTGATGGGGATGGTCAAGGACGTGACGACGCGCTTCACCGACCGCTACATGGCCGGGATGCTCGGCGTCATCCGTTCGATCAATGTCGGCCCGGACGGAAAGTCGTTGCCGAAGGATCAGATCCTGTTCCGCATCGCGCCGGGCACTGCGCTCCGGCATCCGGTCCGCGTGACCCAGGCCACGGTGCGTCTCCTGACGAATGTCGGATTCTGGCGCCTCGTGGGATGGATCGTGCGGGAGGCTGCCACCGAGGTCGTGCGTCTTCCGGGCCGCCTCGTGCCGACATCGTGGATCGGTCGCTTCCGCGGCCTGCCCAAGTCGCTCCGACCGTTTGCACGCTACGCGGAGCGGAAGCTCCGCGGCCGGCGTTGGGCCTACCTCGGCACCAATCTCTGGTTCCAGCTCGACCTGACCCGCGCCCAGATTCCGCTGCAGCGCTTCGGCAAGGGCATCGAGCACCTCGTGTCGATGCTGGCGCTGTGCCACCACGCTGCGGCCCAGGATGAGTCGCAGCAGGCTGTGGCCGCACTGCGCTGCGCGCAGCTGAAGGACGAGTTCCGCGCGATCCGCATCCTGTCGGGTCTCCGCGAGATCGACGGGATGCGCGCGCAGCTCGAGCGGATCGGGACGGACCTGGAGCGGGGGAGTTCGACGCTCATCACCGACGTGCCTCCGGAAGAGTTCGCGCACCCGTTTGCGTGAGTTCTCGGCCTGTCGGGCCCAGGATGGTGGCCTGAAGGGCTCAGGCGGGCCATGCGAGCCGGTTGTCGGTGGGGTACGTGGCGCAGGGAATCCTTCCCTCACGTGTTGTTCCCGATCACGGCCCCGGCCGGGCTCGAGGGGCGGAACGCAGAGCAGAATCTCGACGCTTCTCTTCCTCTGCTCCGAGGCGCGATGAACTGCTCTGCTCTCCGCTCTTCCACGCTCCTGTTCCTTCTGCTCTCCGCCCTCCCCGTCGCTGCTCAACAGCAGGGCGCGGCCTCGTCCGGCGGAGTGATCCAGCCCGAGCCGGTGTTCCGGGGGTATGCCCCGGACGCACCCATGCCACCCAAGGTCTTGATGGGTGCGCTGTCGACTCACGGCGGCCCGCCGGTCCCCGTCGGTGCATTCCAGCCGGGACCGAACACACCCGAAGCGGAAGTCTTCGACCCGGCGGTGATCGACACCGGACAGTTCCGCTTCTTCCAGAACGAGGCTGTGACGCCGGCGGGCGCCTCGACGTCGACCACGGGTGAGCCGTCGATCGCCCAGACCGACCACGTGATGTTCCAGACCGGCAACTGGTATGCGGCGGTCTCGCGCGACAACGGTGCCTCGTGGGATCACGTGAACCCCTACACGTTCTTCCCCTCGAGGGACGGAGGGTTCTGCTGTGACCAGCGTGTCGTCTACATCCCGTCCCACGACATCACGGTCTGGGTCCTCCAGTACAGCTACAGCGCGGCTTCAGGCACGGCCGGCTACCGCATCGCGGTGGCGAACGGCGATACGGAGCTTGGCAGCGGAAACTCGGCGGATTGGACCTCGTACTACATCACGCCGCAGAACCGTTTCGGGTTCGGTACCAACGTCTGGTTCGACTTTCCGGACA
Source organism: Planctomycetota bacterium (assembly GCA_041164325.1). Classification (GTDB taxonomy): domain Bacteria; phylum Planctomycetota; class UBA1135; order UBA1135; family UBA2386; genus JAQCBR01. The sequence continues at coordinate 6,845 of JBEAPQ010000073.1, forward strand.
TCGCCTACTCGGACGACGGCTTCTACCTCTCCGCGAACGTTTTCGACTCGGCGTCGCCGGCGAACTATGTCGGCACCGCGATCATCCGCACGGATCTGTCTGCCCTACAGGCCAATGGCTCGATCCCGCTCAGCTTCATCAACAGCATCAGCCATGGCGTTGGCTTCGCACCGCGCATGGCGAAGGCCGGCGTCGGCGACGGGATCCACTGGGGTTGCCTCGACTCGACATCGAGTGTCCAGGTCGGCTTCTTCTCGGATATGGGTACCTACAACACCAGCATCCAGACGATCGGCTCGGTCACTTCCGGAGGGATCGCGTCGACGCCGAGCCCGGATGGCGTGAATTGGGCGGCGCGCGCGAACACGCGTTTTCGCGGCGCCTTCGGCAGCTCCGGCGAGTTCGGGCTGATGTTCACGTCGGGACCCGTAGGGACACGGACCAACCCGTTCATCCGTGTCGTCCGGATCAATCCCCACCCAGCACGCACGGTAGCGAGCGAAGTGGACATCTGGAACAGCACGGGCGCGTGGGCGTACGGGGCGGCCGCCACCAACGCGCAGGGGCACGTCGGCATCGTTGTCGCCTACTCCTCGTCGACGGTGCAACTGCAGACCGCCTTGGGGCTCGTCGACAACTACTCGGCGTGGCCTGGCAGCTTCTTCACTGGGGCGAGCGGGACGACGAGCCCGAACCAGCCTCGCTGGGGTGACTACTTCACGGTCCAACGGCACAGCCGGTATCCGGACACCTTCGTTGCGACCGGGATGAGCCAGCGGGGCGGCAGCACGAACGCAGACAACACGCCGCGTGCGTTCTGGTTCGGTCGGGATGACTACGAGCCGACGTGGGTGACCCTCGCCGTCGAGAGCAG
>JBEAPQ010000074.1:0-5916 GCA_041164325.1 Planctomycetota bacterium
AATTAAACCCCAAACTAGATAATCAACAGTTACTTGAATTCACACACCGGAACTAGCGATGAAGGAAGCTCCGGGATGTGGCACTTGGCGCAGCCCGCGGTCTCGAAGAGCTGCTCGCCGCGCGTCGCCGCCTCGTCGAACTCGCGCGGCTGCGGGGGTGCGAGGAAGCGGGTGAACGCGATCAGGTCACCGAGGTCCTGGCTCGAGATCTCCGGGTCCGCGATGCCGTCGTTGTCACGCGTCGGGGAGTTGGGGCTGCTCGAGGCCTGGACGGCGAGGCCGTGCTCCATCGACACCGTGCCGGACGACCCGCGGAAAGGGTCGCTCGTGATGCCCATCTGGTTCATCAGCGGCGCGCGCGTGAAGAACTCGATGTTGTTCGACTGGGCCTTGAGACCGAAGCGGCCCATGCCTGCGCCGTCCGCGTTCGCGCGACCGCTGATCCCGTCGCCGTCGAGGTCTTCGGGATCGGCGTTCGACAGGATGGTCTCGTTGCTGATGAACTCGAACAGGCCGACCCCGAAGATCGGGATCGAGTTCCGCTGCGCCGAGGTCACCGGCAGACCGTTGATGTCATCCGGCAGCGTGGCACGTGCACCTTCGAGCGTGAACGTCGGCGAGGTCTTCGACCCGAACGCCGGGATCACGGGGCTGATCAGTCCCGGCAGGTTCGTCTGGAACAGCGGCGAGAACCCGTAGGTCGCGACGAAGAAGTTGCGGTATAGGTCCGCGGTCCCACCCACCACGGGCGCGGCGTGGCAAGACGCGCAGGACGTGGCGTTGTAGAGCGGCCCCAGACCCTCACTGGGCTTGAAGCGCTTCGTGAACAGCGCCTTGCCGCGCTCGAACGACGCGAGCTCTTCCTCGGTCAGACCCGGCATCGGGTCGCCCAGCTGGATGGTCGCGGGCGGCGGCGGAGGAGGCGGAGGAGGCGGCGGCGGCTCACCGCCACCCGGGGAGTCGGTGCTGCCGTTGTGGCAAGCGCCGAGGGCAGCGAGGCAGAGCCCCAGGAACAGGAACCGGGAAGTCACGGTGTTGCTACCTCGCTTTGGCGGGCAAGCCTGCCGAGACAGGGCTCGGCGGAGACGAGCTCCAGGTGAGGGTGAGAAGAGTGCCTGGGAAATCTACGTCACCCCCGTAGATCGGCAACCAGTCGCGAGACCGATCGCGCATCCACCGGGGAAACGCATTCGTTTTGTTTCGACAAAGAGCCCCACGGAGGCGGAGGCGCTCTGTCGGACTGCGGTTCAGCGAATGGTGATCGAGACAGGGTCTCCGAACACCGTGCGCACATCCGGGTAGCCACCCGGCCCCACGGTCAGCGCCGTGGCATGGAGGGTCAAGCCGAGCAGGAACGGCCAGTTCGGGAGAGACAGACTCGAGGATGCGCGGCCGGCGCCGTCGACGACCCCGAGCGGAGCGGCCAGCAGGATGTTGCCGGGGACGATCGAGTAGGACGACAGCGCGTCGATCGTCAGCGGGAGCGCGCGCCCGTCCGGAATCGGCGTTGGCAACGAGGCGCTGGCGGCGAGCAACATGGCGTAGCCAGCCCCGGCATCGTTCGGACTGTCGAGGCGGAGTTGGGCCGTCCCGCCGACGCTGGCCGTGCCCACGATCTCGAATCGAGGCTCGACCAGCGTGAAGACCTGTGCCGCAGCCACGCCGCGCAGCAGCTGTTCGATCCCGGACGGCCAGCGCACCGAGATGCGGTCGACCGTCTGGGCGGACCCCAGCCCGAAGTGCAGCCGTGGATCCGAAGAGCCCTGGAAGCCGACGCCGTTGCGCACCCACTGGCGCTGCGTCCGACCTCCCGTCTCGACGACCACGCGCGTCCCGACGCCGTCGCGGTTGCTGACCGTGCCGACCGTGCGGAACTTGATCCAGTTGCCGACAGGACCCTGCCCCCGCATGAGCCCCACGCCGTGGGGGGCTCCGAAGGGTGGCGCCGCCTGCTCGTAGCGATGGCAGAAGTCGAGGCGACCGTCATCGTCGAGGTCGAGGACCGTGGTCGCGTACTGCTCGTAGAACTGCCCGAGGTTGAGCTGGGCCGAGATGTCCTGCCACGTACCGACCTGGGCCAGGGACTGGCCGGGGTTGCGGTAGACGCTGTTCGGCCAGTTCGAATTGACGACGTGCAGGTCCTGCCAACCGTCGTTGTCGAGATCGACGAAGTGGACAGCCCAACCGTCGGTCACCGAGAACAAGCCGCAGCGCGTCGACAGATCGGCATATCGCCCCGTCGCGGTGTCCTGCACGAGGAGGAGGTGGTCCGGGGCGCTGTCACTGAAGAACAGGTCGACGCCGCCGTCGTTGAACGCGTCGACGAAGTCGACGCCCATCGCATCGATCGCCGTGTCCGCACGGAGCTGCGCGCCAGCAGGGGTGAAGGTGCCGTTGCCGAGGTTCCGGTAGACCTCGTTCGGGATGCCGCGCGCGCCCTTGTCGTTCGCCACGACGATGTCCGGCCACCCGTCTTCGTCCACGTCGCAGAACACGGCCGCATAGGTCAGTCCGACGTTGCCGACACCTGCCGTCGCCGTGACGTCGGCGAACACGCCCCCACCAAGGTTGCGGTAGAGGATGTTCGCTTGGCCGAGGCCGGTCGTCGAACTGCCGCGGTTGCTGACGTAGAGATCCAGCCAGCCGTCCAGGTCGTAGTCACCGAACGACGCGCCGAAGTTCGAGGTGCTGTGCGAGATCCCGCGTGCGGCCGCCTCGTCGACGAACGTTCCAGCTCCCTGGTTGACGTAGAGCATCGAGGGAATGCGGAAGCCACAGACGTAGAGGTCCTGGTCGCCGTCGTTGTCGACATCCGCGAACACGAGGCCATGGACCTGGCCCGGCGGAGAGGCGAGGCCCGTGTTCTGGACCTCGGTGAACTGCCCCCCGCCGTCGTTGCGGTAGAGGTGCAGCGTCCCGCCATCTCCGTTGGACACCGCGAGATCCATGTCGCCGTCCCCATCGATATCCCCCGCGGCAATCCCGCTCCCGAACTCGGCGGACGAGTACTCGGCCGCCGCAAGACCGGTGGCTGCGGTGATATCGACGTAGGTCTGCGCGCCTGCCAACTGCGCGAGGCAGCAGGACGCCAGGGCACAGGTTGCACGGATCAGGCCCATGGAGCGGAGTCGACGACGGAGTCGTTCGCGGAACGATACCGGACGGACGGCGCCTGTGTCCGAGACCCGGCCCAACCACGGCTCACGACGGGCGAACCCGTCCGCGCGCACGGACCCATGACATGCGGCAGATCGCAAGAGACGCCATTGCGGCGTCCCGAAACAGGCCCGCATCAGCGGACGTCGAGGCGGATGCCCTGGCTCGCGGCCGGCGATCCCGCCCCGCAGTCCCGCAGCGCGACGGCTTGTCCCAGGAGGGTGCCGCCGACCCAGCCGAGCGGGAGGGGCAGAGCGCAGGATGCGAGACCCCGGGCGTCCGCGAGGCCCTGCACGAGGACCGCCGACGCGGGATCGACGAGAAGACCGAGACCTGCGACCTGCACGTCGACCGCCCGGAAGCCGAGCACGAAGACGACAGGGCTGCCGGGCTGCACGTCACCCGCAACCAAGCGGAAGTCGGACTGCCCACCCACCGGGTAGGCATTGGCGTGGAGCTGGGGCGGACAGGCACCCGATGCAGCGCCGAAGCCTGCCGGGCGGTCCTCGCCATCGAGCCTTCCGTCCCCGTCGCGGTCGATCGCGAGCGCTCGCCCCGTGCCCAGCGGGACCGAGGTGACGAGCAGCGTCGCCCGGCCGCTGCCGAGGACCGACTCGATCCAGGTGGAGTCGACCGCGGGGTGAGCGGCCGCGTCCGTTCGGTAGACGCCCGCAGCACCATCCCAGAGCAACCCGATCCGACGACCGTCGAGCACACCGCGCACCACGAGGTCGCAGTGGCCAGAAGTCGCCAGTCCCTCGAGCTCGCGCCACGTCGCCCGCGCCTCACCGTCCCCTGAGGAGCGGAGCACGCAGGCCACACCGACAGACGGGGCAACATCCCCGGGGAACTCGAGCAGGTAGGCCTGGATCCGATCCGAGCCGTCGTAGAGGTGTGATGGGAAGCCGATCGCCATCCCGATCGGGCTCTCGAAGGCGCCATCGTGCGTCAGACCGAAGCCCGAGGTCGTCCGGCCGCTTCGGTCCGACAGCGCGATCCGCCTGTAGAGACCGCGGAGCTGCGCCGACTCGAAGGCCTGCGACGTGCGCAGCAGGCCCGGCGAGAAGATCCCTCCTCCGGCCCCGTGCACTGCCGGGTGACAGTCGACGCAACCGAGCGGCCCGGGGAACAAGAACTTGTCGTTGTGGAAGAACTGTTCGCCGTCCGCCGCGCTGCGTCCTGCCGGGACCGGCGTGGGGACCCCGTCCCGGCGCTGCCTCGGATTCGCCGGATACGCGAGCGTCCGGACGAAACGCTCGAAGTCCGCGAGGTCTGCAGGCCGGAGCGGCGTCCCACCCATCAGCGTTGCGAACAACACGTTGAAGGATGCGAAGTCCGGCTGATCTCCACGCCAGTGGAACGGCTCTGTCCCGCTCAGCCCCTGGAGAGACAGCGTGACCATCGGTCCCTTCATCGGGTGGTGATCGACGCGCGAACCGTCGGGCAGCGTCGTTCTCAGCAGAGCACCGCCCGGATCACCGAGGTCCCACGCCAGCCCGTCTGCCGCCCCGTCGACGTGGCAGGACGCGCAGCTGGTCAAGCCGTTGCCGCTGAGCCGTGCGTCGTAGAGGAAGCCCCGTGCCTCGCGGAACCAGGTCGGTGTGAGGTCGTCGGGAAGGGACAGTTCGCGGAGCACCGTCCGCGTCGGCAGGTCGACCACCGAGACCGTCGCCGAGAGCCGGTTGCTCACGTAGAGCACGTCCGCCGCCTCATGGATGACCATCGAGCGCGGGCCACGCTTCTGCCGGGGATCCACGCTCTGCGAACCGGCCGGATCGAGCTCGATGTGCCCGGTGACCTGGCCGGTCGGAGCCACGATGCCGATCCGATCCGTCCCGAAGGCGGCCACCAGGAGCTCGCCGCGCGCTTCGTCCGCGACGACCCCCACCGGCTGTGCGAGCGCGGCGGCTCGGGCCGCCGCATTGGGCAGGGTCGCGTAGTCCACGCCTGGATTCAGGTCGAAGGGGGCCACCTGGCTCGCCGGGCCGAGGTCGATGCGCGTCAACCGGTGGTCGACCGGATGCCCGCGCAGGGCAGGCTCGGTCGCGACCTCATTCCGCGCCTCGGTGTTCGTGACGTAGAGGGCCCCGCCCAGGGACGCCATGCCGGAGAGGATCGTGCCGACTCCCTGGAATCGACGCTGGACACCGAGGGAGACCGGGTCCAGCTCGAACACGTCATGGTCGGGAAGCGTCCGCGTCAGCTGCGCGGACCACGCCGGATCGTCGGCACGCACGATCTTGCCGACCTGGGGGGCGGGCGGCAGCGCGGGGTTGGAGGGTGTCCCGGGGGCCGGGGCGAGATCGGCCGGCAGGATGGTCGTTCCGTTGCCCGAGCGGTACGAGGCGACATAGACGCGATCCTGCACGACAGCCAGAGCGCGCGGCTCGTCCGCAAAGACCCGTGCGGTGCCGAGCACACTGCGTCGCGCGACGTCGAGGACAACGACCTCCCTGTCGGTTGGACACGAGACGAAGGCTCGGCCGGCCGCGAACACGATGTCGGACGGCTCGTCGCCCACCGGAAGCGACGCCACCACCGCGAGTCGATCCACGTCGACGATCTGGATGGAGTCCGAGCCATGGCTCACGACCCAGACTTCGCGATCGTTCGGCATCGCGACCGCCACCGGATCGAGTCCGACTTCGACCTCACCGAGCAGCCGCGGCTCCGTCGGCTCCGCGAGGTCGTAGATCGCGACCCGATGCACGTCACCGTGGACACCGACGAGGCGGAGCCGGTCCGGCGAGATCGCGAGGC
>JBEAPQ010000075.1:0-5105 GCA_041164325.1 Planctomycetota bacterium
GCGGGCGGCGGTGCTGATCGCCGTGCACGTGGGCTTCGTCGCCCACTTCGCGCACTGGAAGGTCGCCGGCGAGACGCTGACGCCGATGGAGCCGTCCGAGGCGATGGAGACCCTCGAACTCGGCTACGTCAACGCGGGCTTCCTGGTCCTCGGGATCTCGGTGCTGCTGACGGCGATCCTCGGCCGGTTCTTCTGCGGCTGGCTGTGCCACTTCGTGGCTTACCAGGACTTCGCGGCGTGGCTGCTCGGACGCGTGGGCCTCCGGCCGCGGCCGGTGCGCTCACGCCTTCTCGCGCTCGTCCCGCTCGGCGCGGCCTTCTACATGTTCCTCTGGCCGACGGTGCGCCGCTGGTGGGAGGGTGGAGCTGCGCCGCACTTCGAGTGGGAGATGCAGACGACGCGGTTCTGGGAGACGTTCCCAGGCCCCGGCATCGCGATCCTGACGGTCGTCGTCGGCGGGTTCTTCGTCGTCTGGTGGCTCGGTTCGAAGGGCTTCTGCTCGTACGGCTGCCCCTACGGCGCGTTCTTCGGCCTCGCGGACCGGATCGCGCCGGGGCGGATCCGCGTGACCGACGCGTGCTCGGGCTGCGGGCACTGCACGGCCGTCTGCTCGAGCAACGTCCGCGTGCACGAAGAGGTCGGGCGCTACCGCATGGTCGTCGACTCGGGGTGCATGAAGACGATGGACTGCGTCCACACGTGCCCGAACGACGCGCTCTACTTCGGATTCGGTGCGCCTGCGCTCGGCTCGGCCAAGAAGCAGAAGGCCCGCCGCACGTTCGACTTCTCGTGGGGCGAGGAGTTGGCGATGGCCGGCGCGTTCGTCGCGGCCCTGGTCGCGTTCCGTTCGGCCTACAACCTCGTGCCGTTCCTGCTGGCGATCGCGCTCGGCATCACGGCGTCGGTGGCGGTGGTGACACTCGGGCGCCTGCTGCGCGTGCCGGACGTCCGGTTCCAGGGCGTCACGCTGCGCGCGGCCGGCAAGTGGACGGCTCCCGGCCGCGTCGCGCTCGTCGCGTCGGCGCTCTTCCTCGCGCTGGCCGCACACACGGGCCACGTGCGCTGGCTGGTCGCCAAGGGTGAGGAGGTCGCGCTGTCGACGCGAGTGCCCTACATGCCGCAGGACGAACGCCGCGCCCGGCTCGACGAGAGCTTCGATCTCCTGACCCGGGCCGAGTCCCGGGGCCTCGTCGCCGACTCGGCGCTCCAGAAGATGCTCGGTCTCGTCCAGCGGGACCGCGGCGAGCTGGTGGACGCCGAGGCTCGCCTGCGCCGCGCACTCGAGCTGCACCCGCACACCGCGTGGCCGGCTGCTGCCATCCCGCTCGCGGACATGCTCGCGCGCCAGCGCCGCGCCGAAGAGGCCGAGAGCGTGCTCCGCGCGGTGCTCGCCGAGCGCCCCGAGATCGCCGATGCAGGTGTCCTGCTCGCGGGCGCGCTGACGCAGCAGCAGCGGTTCGACGATGCGGCGGCAGCGCTCGAGGACGTCCTCGCCCGGAACCCGGGACATCCGGGAGCGACCCGGATGCTCGACGCGGTGCAGCGGATGCGCTGAGTCCGAGCCGGCGCCGCGACGTCGTCACCGGCTCTTCGTGATGGACTCGGCTGCGACCGCCTCGGTCCCGCGCCGCACGGGGGGCGCGGGACCTCCGGCTCACCTCACTGGCAGCCGGTGACCTGGTTGCCGATGCGCATGCGGAGCGCGTTCGACAGCTCACCGAGCCCGTAGAGCGGGCCACCCGTGACGAGCTCGACGGCCTGGAACGTCAGGCCGACGCCCTCGAGCGACGGGTCGTTCGGAACGGCGAACGGCACCTGGGCGATGCCCTGGCCGTCGGAGCCGAACGTGCCGTGGATGATCGCGTTCGCAGGGTCGATGAACAGCGTGCAGCCGTTGCCCGCGTTGGTCGGGATCGTGTTCCACGACGCGAGCAGCACGGCGCTGCTGTTGGCGGTCACGTCCTCGATGCGGAACGCGAAGCCCGGGTTCGGGATCGTCGGGATGCCGTTGGCGTGGATCTGCATCGGCGTGGCGCCGCACCCGTCGCCGATGACCGGCGTGTGCGACGTGCCCGGCACGGTCGTGAGCACCGAGACGCTGAGGCCGCCCGTGCCGGTCCGTGCCTGGTCGATCGTCGACGTGCCGGAGGTCGGCGCGACGTCGGCATCGAACGAGAAGTTGTAGAGCGTGTTCCACTCCAACACGTTGCCGGTGGCCGGCGCGAAGAACGCGACCTCGCCGTTCTGGGCCTGGGCGGTCCAGTCGTTGGTCGCATCGCCGTCGATGTCGCGGAAGCGCAGGTTCTCGATGCGCGCCGTCGAGCAGACGGGGACGCGGAACGAGGCGCCGCCGCGGCTGTTGTCGCGGTTGTGGACCGCGTACTCGTAGTGCCAGAAGCCGCGCGCGTCCGGGCCGGTCACCTTGACGCCGACGTAGAAGAAGCCGTCGTTGCCCTGGTTGCCGCCGTTGGTCACGGTCGCGCCCGTCCAGAAGTCCAGCGGGGAGCCGACGACCGAGTTGCCCAGGTTGCTGAACGACCAGGCCGAGCCGGTCCATGCCGGGTTGGCTTCACGGAAGCACCAGTTGTTCTCGCGGGCGTCGCCCGGCTCGCCGGCCACGACGATGTACATCCCGTAGAAGTAGCGGGCCCCCGGGACGAGCAGGTCCTGATCCTGGAGCTGGACCCGGTGCATCGTCGACGGCAGCGCGTTGGCCTGGGAGCGGGTCAGACTCCGGGAGTTGTCGTTGTTGCGCGGGGAGCCGACGTCCGGCATCCCGCGGTCGAACAGCGAGCCGCGCGAGTCCCAGCCGCCGAGCCACGGATCGATCTCGCTCGGGGGGCCGAGCCAGTAGCGGTCGGCGTTGAGTCCCGAGCCGTAGGTGTCCGAGCAGTTCGGGCCGAGGATCGAGCCGTTCGACGTGCTGCAGGTGCCGCAGAAGTTCGCGTTGATCGACAGGAAGCCGTGCTTCACGTAGCTCCAGTCGGAGATCTGCTCGACTCGATCGTCCGCCAGGCGGACGACGAGCGGCGCGTACATCGGGTGGTCCGGGTTCATCGGCTGGTTCCAGCCGATGTTGCCCGTGCCGACGTTGCACACCGTCACACCGAGCGCCGCGCCCGTCGTGCCGTTCGGATACGAGCCCGTGCGGCCGTAGCTCCGGAAGCTCTCGACGAGCGGGAGCGTCGCGTCCCGACCCGGGACCTTGTTGACTTGGGCAGAGAGAGTGGTTGCCAGCAGCGGGAGAGCTGCCAGCAGCGCAACGGGGGTTCTGAGCATGGTCTGTGCGGCCCGATCGGGGTCGTGGAGACGAATGGATCTCACGCCCGGTCGAGGGCGCGAGAGAGGCGGCAGGGCAGCACGAAAGTCTAACCTTCGGGCCACCGATCGGTCAGCGGCCCGGGCCGCCTCGCCCGGGACTCGTTCGTCCCCGGGCAGCCGTTTTCTCGATGGCTGCCCTCGGCCCCGGCGCAGCTCCGGGGCCATGCGGTCGAACGGATCAGCGGCAGCCGGTGGTCCGGTTGCCGATCCGGATCTCGAGGCCGTTGGACAGGTCGGCGACTCCGAAGACCGCTCCACCAGCCCGCGGCGTCACCACCTGGAACGTCAGGTCCGCTCCCTCGAGGGCCGGCTGCAGCGGGATCGGCAGCCCGATGCGCGCGTGGCCCTGGGCGTCGGCCGTCACCGCAACGAGGGTCTCGGCGAATGCCGGATCGAGCCACAGCGAGCAGCCACTGCCGCCGAGAGGCGTCTCGAGCCGGCGCACCGAGCCGAGCAGCACCAGCGAGGACGCAGGGTTCGCTCCGTCGACCGCGAGTCCGAAGCTCGGGTTCGGCAGCACGGCGAACGGCGGCGCCCCGGTCGGACGCAGGGATGGCCCCGTCGCCCCGCACGACGCGCCGAGGTGCGTCGAGAACTGGATGCCGGGGACCTGGGCGGGGACCGACACGTTCATCGCCCCGGGGCCGGTGCGCGCCTGTGTGACCTCGAGCGCCCCCGACACGGGCCCGACGTCGACGTCGAACGAGACGTTGAACATCGTGTTCCAGTCGAGCGTGTTGGTCATCGTCGGCGTCGACAGCACGAGCTCGCCGTTCGGTCGGCTGACCGTCCAGTCATTGACGGTCGAGGCGTCGAGGTCGCCGAAGCGCAGGTTCTCGATCCGCGCCGATGGGCACATCGGGATCCGGAATTCGGCCCCGCCGCGGTGGTTGTCGCGGTTCAGGATCGCGTACTCGTAGTGCCAGAGCCCGCGGGCGTCGGGGCCCGTGATCTTGCTGGCGACGTAGAAGTAGCCGTCGTCGGCGCCGTTGCTGGCGGACGTCACGCGGGCGCCCGGCCAGAACGAGAGAGGCGAGCCGTTGGCCGGGTTGGTCAGGTCCGTCGCGTTCCACGACGCGCCGTTCCAGACCGGGCGGAACTCGCGGAAGCACCAGTTGTTGTCGCGGTGCGTGCCCGGCTCGCCGGCGATCACGACGTACATCCCGTAGTAGTAGCGGGCCCCGGGCACGAGCAGCTCCTGGTCGGAGACCTCGACGCGGTGCTTGGTTGCCGGCAGCGCGTCGGACATCGCGCGGGTCAGGCTGCGTGAGCCGTCCCGGTTCTGCGGGAAGCCGACGTCCGGCAGGCCTCGATCGAACAGGGAGCCCTGCGGGTTCCAACCGCCGAGCCACGGGTCGATCTCTTCGGGTGGCCCGAGCCAGTAGCGGTCGGCGTTGAGTCCCGAGCCGTAGGTGTCCGAACAGTTCGGGCCGAGGATCGCGCCGTTCGACGTGCCGCAGGAGCCGCAGACCGAGCCGTTGATCGACGCAAAACCGTGCTTCACGTAGCTCCGTCCGGACAGCTGCTCGATCCGGTCGTCGACGACGCGGAACACCATCGGCGCGTAGACCGGATGGTCGGCGTTCATCGGGGCGTACCAGCCGATGTCGCCGACGCCGACGTTGCAGACCGTGACGCCGTTGGCGAAGGCACTGCCGCCGTTCGGGTAGGTGCCCTCGCGGCCGTAGGAGCGGAACGTGTCGACGATCCGGAGCGTCGCGTCACGCCCGGCGACCTGGTTCGACTGGGCCGAGAGGGTCGCGGAGGCGGCGACGAGGGCTGCG
>JBEAPQ010000076.1:0-3016 GCA_041164325.1 Planctomycetota bacterium
GCGACTACCGGCTCCAGGCGAACTCGCCGTGCATCGACACCGGGGACCCGGCGAGCCCGGCGGACGCAGATGGGAGCCGCGCCGACATGGGGGCCTTTCCGTTCCTCAGCGGTCCGGTGGCGTCGTTCCAGAATCTCGGTGGAGGCTGCGCCGGGACCACGCAGCCCGTGCTCTCGTCGTCGGGAGTCCCGTCGCAGGGAGCGCCGTTCTCGGTCACCTTTGGCGGGCTCCCCAGCAACCAGCTCGCTGTGCTGCTCCTCGGCTACCGGTCTCTCGGCCCGATCGACCTGACGAACATCGGCATGACAGGCTGCCTTTGGCAGACCCATCCGGACCTGAGCTACTCGGGCTCGACCGGGCCTGCTGGCCAAGTCCAACAAGCGTGGTTGATCTCGTCGGACCCGTCGGCAGCGGGCCTCATCTTCCGGGTCCAGCTCGCGGTCCGCGATCCGGGTGGGAACCCGTTCGGCATCGTGCTGAGCGACACCGGTGAAGGGCGCGTCGGCCGTTGATCCCAGGTGGGGTCAACGCGTCGCGAGCATGTAGGCGATCCCTGCCGCGGCGATCACGACGAGGGCGACCATGGCCCTCGTGACCAGCTCCGCTTCGGTTGCGGGTGCGGCGCGGACCTTTCGCGTTGGGCGCGGTGGCGCGGCCCGCGCGACGCGGCGTGCGGCGGGTCGGCGGCGCCGGGAGCGCGGTGCGGCGATGGCCGGCTCTTCGTCCTCGAGCGGGGCGTCCCTGGCGGGCAGGGCGTCGAGGGCTGCTGCGGCGGTCTGGACGCGGGTTGCAGGGTCCTCGGCGAGGAGGCTCGCCAAGAAGCCCCGCACTCCCTCGGGCTGTCGCCCGAGCTCGCCGTCGAGATCGATGGTCTCGCCGTCCTTCAGCTGGGCGCGGATCTCGGCGCGCTTGCCGATCCGCGGTGGGCGGCCTGTCATTGCAGCGAACAGCGTGGCGCCGAGGGCGTAGAGGTCGGACCGGTGGTCGCTCTGCTTGGACAGCAGGGCCTCGGGCGAGAGGAACGCCGCCGTCCCGCCCCGGTGCTCGGTCCCGGCCAGCCCGAAGTCTGCGAGCTTGGCCGTTCCGAACGCATCGAGCAGCACGTTCGCTGGTTTGACGTCCCCATGCACCAGCCCCTGGCTGCCGAGGTAGTCGAGCGCGCGCAGGATGCCCTCGGCGGTCGGCTGCAGTTGCTCCCACGAGAGCGGGCCGTCTCGCTTCACGGCGGTCCAGAGGCTGCCGCCGGCCATCAGCTCCATGACCAGATAGCGACCTTCCGCACATTCCCCGAAGTCGACGACGCTGAGGATGTTCGGGTGGTAGAGCCCAGCGATCAGCTTGGCTTCACGCTCTTCCTTCTCGCTGCGCTCGCCTCCGCCCTCGAAGAGCTTGAGTGCGAAGCGACGGTTCAGCGTCACGCTCTCGACTTCGTAGACCTGCGCGAAACCTCCGCGGCCCAGCCAGCGGACGACGACGTAGGGTCCTACCTTTGCGTTTTCTTCGAGCGGCGGGGTCAAGTGCGGCGATCGTCTCGGAATCGAGGGGCGTCGCCAAGCTAACGCATCGGCGCGCAGAAGCCGTCATGCGGACCCGACCGTCGCGCGGTCGCCGTCGCAGCTCGTGCGGCCCGCCCTAGCGGAAGCAGCCGACGTCTGACCACGACACGTCGGCTTGGAGCCGGAAGTCGCCGCCGTCCGGATCGACGAAGCGCGGATCGATCGCGCGGTTGCCCTCGCCGGGATACGGGAGGTGCGTGATCGAACGGGTCACCGTGATCTTGCCGAGGCCGTCTGGCTGCAGGGCCGGCGTCGTGAAGTCGCGACCGAATCCGCTCCAGCTGGCGTTGTCCCAGATGATGCACGAGTCGATCGCGATGGAGGCTTCGCGGAGCACCGTGAAGTGCCCCATCGACACGTTGTCGTTCCGGGCGAGGTTACGCGTGAACGTGCACCGGGACGCGACCAGCGAGCCCTCGTCGATGCACGCGACGGCAGAGTTCAGGCGGGACACGTTGGCGACCACGAGGCTGTCCCGGATCTCGATGGCGCCCCGCTTGCGCGTCGAGAGCGCCGCGCCCCAGGAAGACCCGCCCCAGCCGTTGTTGCAGACGATGCAGTCCTCGATCACGACCGTCGCATCGTCGTCCGCGACGACGCCGCCGCCGCCGAGCACCGTGCGCTTGTTGTCCTCGTTGAAGGCTTCGAGTCCGTTGCCGTGCGCGATCGTGAAGCCGCGAATCACGAGCCTGGACGCGGGGCCACGGGCGAGCACCGTCGGCTCACGCTTGAAGTTGTCGTGGTCTCCGAAGATCCCCGTGACCGCTGCGCCCCCCGTCGACTGGAGGATCACCGACTTCCCGTCATCGGCCCGCAGCGGATGGACCTCGTAGTCACCGGGGCTGACGAGGATGGTGCCGCCGTCGGAGACGCGGTTGTAGGCGTCTTGGATCGACGGCTCGTCCTCTGGGACGCGGACGACTTCGATGCCTTCGGGCACCGGCGGGGGCAACCGGCCTGCGAAGGTCTGGCGCCAGGGCATGTCAGCCGTTGCCTTCAGCCAAGCCTCCGGAGTCTGTTCGTTCGCCGCCTCGGTCGACGGGGCTGCGGTGGCGTTGGCCCCGGTGTCCGGAGTGGACTCGGACGGCAGCCAAGGGACGAGCACGGCGACGAGGAGGACGAAGCCGCCGAGTCCCGCGGCGAGGGGTTGCCAAGGCCGGGCGACTTGGGCCTGGAGGCACGGTGCAAGCGCGATCGAGAACGACTCGGCGTCCTGGAAGCGCTGGTCGGGTGCCGCGTGGGTCGCGCGTGTGACGACCGAGGCGAGGGGCTCGGAGAGGCGGCCTTCGCCGAGCCACAGCAGGAGCCGTGCGAGTGCGAACAGGTCGGTCGCGGCGGTGAAGGGAGCGCCCTCCCTCAGCTCGGGCGCGTCGAACTCGTCGAACTTCGTGACCTGCCCGGCATCGGGAAGGGACCGCTCGACGCCGAAGTCGAGCAGGACAGCCGAGCCGTTCGGGCGC
>JBEAPQ010000077.1:0-5784 GCA_041164325.1 Planctomycetota bacterium
CGGATCGGGGAGAGCGGGTTCGTCGTCGAGCTGACGGTCGAGTGGATGCGCGGGCAGGATCACGCCTACTGCGGCTTCGGGGTGTTCTTCAGTGATCCGAGCACGACGGCCCTGACGCGGCACGTCGACGAACTCGCGGTCGAGAGTGCCGGGCCGTTCCTGTTCCTGCGTCACACCACTCCGGTCGGCACCGTACCGAGCCGCTCCGCGCAGGGGACGCGCGCCGTCCTCCTGAAGGACGACCATCTGGGCGACGGCCAGGGATTCCGACGGAACGGCGTCCTGGTTCCTGGACTGGAGTCGGGCACCGACGCCGACGCGATGCGTCGCAATGCGACGATCCGAGCAGCACTGCTGTGCAAGCCGCTGGCGGCGACGTCGTGGAGCGACAGCGGGGCCTTCGGGGCCTTCGGGTTCGTCCCGCCGCCGCCTCCCTGGCTGCGGGAGCCGCAGGCGCTCCGTGCCGCGATGGCGCGCAAGCACACCGAGTTCGTGCGGTGGAGCAGCGAGCAGGCGGGTGACCCGTTCCGCTCCCCGCGCTACGGGCTGGCGGCCTCGGCGCACCAGGCGGGGGAGCAGGCCGACTTCGGCGTCGTGGCGCTCGAGCCGGTCGCCTACTCGGGCCTGCCGTCGTTCCTGTTCGAGGTCGAGTGGTCGGTGCTGCAGGACGGCTGCCGCCCGGTCCACAACTTCGAAGCCGACGCCCGCCCGCTTCGGGCGTCCGACCACCCGGACTGGGTCGCGCACAACGGACGGACCCACTACCACCGGCCGACGTCTCCGGACCGGCTGGGCAAGACCGACCCCAAGGCCGACTTCGACGCGCACCGCTGGTTCGGGAAGGACAACCAGCACTGGTCGAACAACTACCTGTGCGCCTACTACCTGCTGACCGGCGACCCGCAGATCGCGCTCGAGATCGAGAACGAGGTCCAGCTCTACCTCGGCGGCCGGACGCTGCGTCCCGGCATCGCGACGTCCAATCCCGGCGCCGCGCGCGCCGTGGGGCGCTCGATGCTGGCGGCGACGTGGCTCTACCTGTGCACCGGGGATGGCGAGCTGCTCGAGCGGATGCGGGCGCGGATGCATCAGGTCAACGCGCCGACTTGGCTGGATCGCGACACGCCTCCGAACCGCATCCGGCCCTTCGACATCAAGAAGCCCGATCCGCGCTACATCCCGGGGAACGAGGACCCGGTCTGGGTCCCCTGGGAAGAGGCGCTCGCGGTCGTCGGGCTGGCCGCCTACCGCGAGCTGACACGGGATCGCTCCGACGTCATCGACACGCTGGTCGACGGTCTGGCGCTCAATCTCCTGCGCCACGGCTGGCGCGTCCGCGAAGACGGCCGCCCGGAGGTCGGCTACGCGATGCGCCTCCATCCCGACCATCGCCCGTTGACCGAGGCGGAGAAGGCCGATCCTTCGTTCGTGAAGTGGCCGAGCAGCTCGTTCGGCGTCTGGGCCATGGGGTCGCTCCACGTCGGCCGCGCCGCGGCCCTCCGGGCAGCCGACGAGTCCATGGTGGCCTGGGCCGACGACCTGCTCCGGCGCCTGGAGGCGGGACGCGGACCGCCGCGCGATGGCTTCTACGACCGCTTTGCCCAGTGGGATGGAGTCCGGATCCCGGCGCGGTGATCGCAGCGCTTCCTGCTATCCTGCGCGCCGTGAAGACCGTGACGATCTCCTCCGTTGTCGATGCGCTCGAGGCGCTGCCGACCGACCGGATCTCGGTCGAATCGGTGGCGGAGATCCTCGGTGCAGGCGCACTCGACGAGGCCTCCCTCCGACCGTTCATCGGCTTCTGCGACGACCACTACGCCCGTCGCCTCGTCCACCGCAGCGACCGCTTCGACGTCATGGTCCTGTCGTGGAACCCGGGGCAGCGGACCCCGGTGCACAACCACTCGGGCCAGCTCGGCTGGGTCCGCCTCGTCCGCGGAGTCATCGAGGAGACGCACTTCGCGTGCAGCAACCCCACGGCGCTGGAAGACACGTCCTGCCTCGACATCGACGTCGACGGGCGTGGGCACGGTGTGGGACTCGCGCGGACGAGCCAGGCGCTGATCGCGAACGTCGGTGCGGTCGCTGCCGTCGACCGGGTGCGCGCGATCCATCAGCTCGGTAATCCGACCCAGGGCAGCAGCCCAGACCGGACGGTCACGCTGCACGTCTACTCGCTGCCGCACGACAGCTGCATGTGCTTCGACCCCGAAGAGCAGACGTGTTGGCGCCGCGAGCTGAGGTTCGACGCCTCGTGATGGCTGTGCGCGCCCTGTTCGCGTGCGGCGTCGTGCTGCTGTGCGCGCTCGCGACGCCGGTGCAGGGGCAGGAGACGCCGCGGCCGAACGTGCTGTTCCTCTTCGCGGACGATCAGCGGCCCGACGCGCTCGGCGCGGCCGGCAACCCGGTCGTTCGCACGCCCCACGTCGATGCCCTGGCGGCCCGCGGGTTCCGGTTCACCCAGGCCTACTGCATGGGTTCGCGGCATGGGGCCGTCTGCGCTCCGTCCCGGGCGATGATGATGAGTGGTCGCACGCTGCATCGCGTGACCGACTCGATCGAAGGTGCACCGACGTGGCCCGAACGCCTCGGAGCGGCCGGCTACGTGACGTTCGGCACCGGCAAGTGGCACAACGGGGAGGCGAGCTACAAGCGGAGCTTCCAGTCGGGGCAGGCCGTGTTCTTCGGCGGCATGAGCGATCACTTCGCGGTGCCGCTGCGTGATTGGGACGGCGCAGCCCTGACCGCAGTGCGGCAGGAGGACCGGCACTCGAGCGAGGTGTTCGCCGACGCGGCGGTCGGCTTCCTCGAGGGCTACGCAGCGGGCGGGGAGGCCCGGCCGTTCGCGTGCTACGTCGCGTTCACCGCGCCCCACGACCCGCGCGATGCGCCGGCCGAGTACCTCGACGCGTGGCGGCAGGCGCGCCCGCCGCTCCCGCCGAACTTCCGCGGTCAGCACGGCTTCAACATCGCGCCCGACGTCATGCGGGTCCGTGACGAGGCCCTGGCCGCGTGGCCGCGCGACCCGGAGACGGTGCGGACGCAGCTCGCCGAGTACTACGCGCTGATCGAGCACCTGGACGTGCAGGTCGGCCGCGTGCTCCGTCGGCTCGCAGAACTCGGCCTCGCCGACAACACGGTCGTCGTCTACGCCGCGGACCACGGGCTCGCCCTCGGCAGCCATGGCCTCCTCGGCAAGCAGTCGCTGTACGAGCACTCGATGGGGACGCCGGTCCTGCTCGCTGGCCCCGGCATTCCTCGCGGGTCGTCGGACGCGCTGGTCTACCTGTTCGACCTGTTCCCGACGCTCTGCGGTCTGACTGGCGTGGACGTTCCGACGGGCGTCGAGGGGCACGACCTGGGTCCCGTGATGCGGGGAGATCGCGAAGCCGTCCGTGGGTCGCTGTTCACGCTCTACCGGGACAGCCAGCGCGCGGTCCGCGACCAGCGCTACAAGCTGATCCGGCTGACCCGCACCGGGAAGACCATGCTGTTCGATCTCGCCCGCGACCCGCACGAACTGACGGACCTGGCGGACCTGCCGTCGTCCGCGCCGCGGGTGGGGCAGATGCTCGAGGAGATGCGCCGATGGCAGGCGGAGACGGGGGACACCCAACCGCTCATGCCGGCCGATCCGATCCCGCTGCGGATCGATCTCGCGGGAAGCCCGCGGAAGCCCGACCGTCACCAGCCGACCTGGATCAGGCAGCGGTACTTCGGCGAGGCGGACAACGATTGAACCGGATCTCTGCTGGGTCTCGGTCCTGTCCCATCGATCGCAACGGAGCTGCGGGAAACCACCGAGACGCGCCCACGGCGCTTGGTCCAACAGCTGATAAGCTGCCCCGGCTTCTGTCCTGATGATCTTCGTATTCGGTGCACCCCGGTCTGGAACGAGCTGGCTGGCGAAGATCTTCGACAGCCATCCGGACGTGCTGTACCGGCACGAGCCGGACTCCGAGCGGAAGCACCCGGACATCCCGTTCCTCTGCACGAACGAGAAGGCCGAAGAGCTGCTGCCCGTCGCGGGGCCCTACCTCCGCTCCCTCGTCCATGTCCGCACGCTGAAGTCGGCGGGGTCGCTCCCCGCCTTCCCGAAGGCCTACTGCACCGGCCCGTGCGCGCTGGTGCGGCGTGGTTGGATCTACGGGGCCCGCGTCGCCGAGAAGATCGTCGGCAAGCGCTCCTGGATCACGGTCCCCGACTTCTCGGGTGCTGCGCGGCGCGCCGAGGTCCGCTTCGTGATGAAGTCGGTCGATTCGATGGGGCGCCTCAACCTGTTCGCGCGGGCCGTGCCCGAAGCGAAGATCGTCGTGGTGCTGCGGCACCCCTGCGGCCAAGTCGACTCGGTGATGCGAGGGCTGAGATCGGGCTATCTCGCGCAGGCCGCGATCCTGGCGATGGCGCGGATGGAGCAGGCGAAGCGGCGTGGCCTCGACGAGGACGCGCTGCGCGCGATGACGCTCGAACAGCAGCTTGCCTGGAACTGGGGGCTGCTCAACGAGAAGGCGCTCGAGGACGTCGAAGGACGCGCGAACGTGCTGGTCCTCCGCTACGAGGACCTGTGCACCGATCCCCTCGGCGTGGCCCAGCGGATGTTCGAATTCGCGGAGCTGTCGTGGTCCGAGTCGACCGCGCGCTTCCTCGACGTCAGCAGCACCTACAGCGGGAGCGAGCGCTACTTCCAGGTCGTCCGGAACAGCCGGCGCGCTGCCGAGAAGTGGCGTGAGCAGCTGAAGGACGCGCAGATCGCGCAGATCCTCGACGTGGCGTCCCAGACCCTGCCCGGTCGGCTCTACGAGCCGGACGCGGCGGTCGCGCCCGCGGGTCGCATCTGAGCTGCTGGGCCGCGTCGCCGCGGCCGGCCGGTGTGGAATGGCTCGCCACGCGCGATCCGGCACCACGCGCCGGAAACCCGAGAGCGCCGTTTCCGAGGTTCTCGAGTCACTGCGAAGTCGTTTCGGCGGACGGCGTGCGGCCGACGGGGACATCCTGCCGCATTCCCGGATCGGGACGGTCGAATCCCCCGTGCCATCGGCTGTCGATGGCTCGGTGTCCGCGGGTCGTGCACGTTCGCGGAAAACCGTGCCTGGAACCGACCAAGCACGCGGATTCGGGGTTCTCTTCTGACGTCACAGGGTGTGCCTGTGACCGAGACGAGGTCGGGCCCCTGGCTGTCGCGGATCGGCTTCGTGTTTCCTGTGTGCTTCCTTCTTCCTGATCCTCTTCCCATGGTTGGTCCGCATTGCCAGGGGCCCGTGTTTTTCCACTCCTGACCTCGACGAACGACCGAACCGGCTGGGGCCGGGCCGCCGCGGAACGACGCTCTGGGCCCTCGCTGGCAACCGACGCCGCGGTGGGCGCATCAGGACGCCCGGAGGATCAGAGCTCGTCGGAGAAGATGCTCGACCGGAGTTCGCCGCTGCGGTCCATCGCGCGCAGCGCGTCGTAGCCGCCGATCGGCCGGTCGTCGATCAGCACGAGTGGCACGGTC
Source organism: Planctomycetota bacterium (assembly GCA_041164325.1). Lineage (GTDB taxonomy): Bacteria > Planctomycetota > UBA1135 > UBA1135 > UBA2386 > JAQCBR01. The sequence goes on from JBEAPQ010000077.1 coordinate 5,495, forward strand.
GTGTGGCCCGGCAGGATCGAGGACGTGACGGCGCGCCGGTCGGGAGAGTCGTCGAGGTGGACCTCGTCGAACGTGACGCCCCGGGCCTGCAGCAGCTCCTCGGCTGCGATGCAGAACGGGCAGGTTCGCGTGCGGTAGACGACGACGGTGGCGCGCTGCTTCATCGGACGCAGGTCTTAGTCCGTTGCCGTCGACGACGGAAGGCGGCGCCACGGCAGCGCGCGGTCGATCGCGACGCCGGCCAGGGCGCCGACGAAGTAGCGGCCCGGGTCTGCGGGATCGAACCCCTG
>JBEAPQ010000078.1:0-4702 GCA_041164325.1 Planctomycetota bacterium
TCGACGTCGTGCCGATGGAGGGCTGGTCGCGCGACATGCTGTGGTCGGACCTGGGCCGGGCCTGGGTGCCGACCTCCCCCAACCTCCCGCGCTTCGAGGGAGTCGTGGTCTACCCTGGCCAAGTGCTCCTCGAGGGGACCAACCTCTCGGAAGGCCGCGGCTCGACGACTCCGTTAGAGCTCTGCGGAGCACCCTGGCTCGAGGCCGAGGCCTGGGCCGAGACGGCGCACGCCCTGGGCGCCGATCCCCGGATCACGCTCCGACCGCTCCGCTTCGAGCCCACGTTCCACAAGTTCCACGGCGAGTCGTGCGGCGCCCTCTTCCTGCACCCCACCGACCTCGCCGAGGCGCGCTCCTATCGGACGACGCTCGCGCTCCTCGCCGCAGCCCACCGCCTCGCTCCGGACGCGTTCGGATGGCGGGACCCGCCCTACGAGTACGAGGCCGACAAGATGCCGATCGACATCCTGACCGGTGACTCCCGAGCGCGCGAGGCCATCGACGGTGGAGCCAGCAGCGCCGACCTCGATGCCGTGGCTGCGGTCGACGCTTCCGCGTGGTGGGCCGCCACGGAGACCGACAGGCTCTACGGTCGACGCGAACTCAGCGGACGCGGCAACGCAGGGCCGTAACGCAGCACGGCGCGGCACCCGGCTCGAGCCGAACACCGCGCCGCACGTGACCCGCGCTTCGGATCGATCACTCGCCGATGGCCGCGGCGACGAGGCAGCCCTTGGCCACCGCCGTCAGCGCGTCTTCGGCGCGGAAGATCCGACCGACCGGAATCGGGAAGTCGATCTTGGCGAACTCCTCGCGGAAGACCTCGATGAAGCCACCGACCATGCTCGTGCCACCGGCGCACGCGATGTCGATCGGGTCCTGGAACGTCGGCATGTTCTGGCCGCCTTCGAAGCGTGCCTTGACGTTCTTGAGGACGTAGTTGATGAGCTCGCGGTAGTAGATCGCGACCGCTTCTTCCTCACGGTTCTGCGGGTCGCGGATGTCGATGCCGCGCTCCTTGATGTAGGTCGCCTTGCTCTGCTTCACGCCGAGCACCTTGGAGACGTTCTGGTCGATCCAGTCCCCGCCGCGCGCGACCGAGAACTGGACGCACGGGATCGACTTGTAGGCGACGCAGGCATTCGCCATGCCGCCACCGAACGACAGCCCGATGCCGGTGAAGTCGCTGTCCGCGAGCTCGGCGAACACGACGGCGTGGGCCTCGTTGATCGGCTTGGCCGAGTAGCCCATCTTGCCGAGCAGGCTAGCGAACAGGCCCTGGTGGTAGATGACGTTGTTGTCGACGTCGAGCGACTCGGCCGGAACCGAGAAGTAGCAGCTCTCTCCCGGCGCGGCCGGCTGGCCGAGCACCTTGGAGATGATCATCTTCATGATCGGCAGCGCGTCGGTCTCGGCCGGGCTGATCAGCCCGTCGGACATCGGACGGCGCGTGTTCTTGCCGAACACGTTGGCGAGTTCGAAGGCCGACTCGCCGATGACGATGAGCTTCCCGTTGTGGACCACGTACGGGACCTTCAGCTTGGTCAGCATGTTCTTCGAGTAGACGTCGTCCCCGATATCGAGGAACGCGTTCCGCTCGACGTGGACGGTGATGCCACCGTCCTCGTTCTGGACCGCTGCGGCGATGTTCGCCGTGCCGAGGTCGATGCCCTTCCCGAGTGCGATCTCGGTATCGGGCGTGTCGACGGTGGGATAACCCTCTGCGTTCTGGCTCATGTCTTCGTGCGTCATCTGATGTCCCTCGATCCGATCGTTGTGCTTGTGTGTTGCGTGGGGCTCGGTGCCGAGAGGCTCAGCCACCGCCCTTGAGTTTCTTGAGGCGCGCAAGGTTCGCGGCGATGCCGCCCGTCTGGCGCTGCTTGACCTCGACCGCGTCGAAGTTCGACTCGACGCGCTGCTCGTCGAGGTTTGCGAACAGGCCATCGAGGCTCGACTGGTCGGCCTCGACCGCACTGCTGATTCCCATCTTCCGGCCCATCTTCTCGAGCCGTTCGTTCATGGATGACGTCAGGCGCTCGAGCGCCTGGGTCAGCGCGTCCGGGTTCGCGGCGCCCTGGACCGGAGCCGCTGCGGGCTCGACCGACTGCGCTTCCGTCGGCTCGATCGCCGACGACGCGGTCGTCACGGGCGCGGCGGACGCGGGAGGTGCGGCCTCGAAGAGCTCGACGGCCCGGCGCGCTTCGGCGAGCGCAGCCTCGAGTTCCGCGACCCGCTCTTCGGCCACCGACTTCGCACCCTCGGCGAGGGTGGCCCGCGTGCGCGCTTCATCGCGTTCGCTCTCGACCGAGGCGAGGTCCTCCTCGACCGAGGCGAGCTGGCGCGTCAGGGCCTCGCGACGACGGTCGGCCTCCTGGAGGTCTCGACGCGTCCGCACGAGGTCCTCGGCGTCACGTTGACGCTCGGCGTGGACCGCAGAGAATTCCTCTCGGCTCCGCGCAACCAGTCGGTCCGCCTCTTCGCGCGAGATCAGCCCACTCTCGGCGACGGCCCGCTGCACGGCCGCCTCGATCATCTCCCCGACGTGCTCAGCCCGGATCACCCGGACGCGCTGCCGGCCTCCCTTCCCCAGATCATCCAGGGATCGGGTTTCGGCCCGCGCGCTCAGGGCCTCTCTGACGTCTTGGATCGATTCCATGGGCACCACCCGGAGCGGCCCCGGAACGGGGATCCGCTGTCGGGATGGTCTTCGGTCGATCCACCGGCCCGACTTGATCCGAGGCCGTCGGATTCCAGCCGACCGCCGAGGAACCGTCGGTCAGCCGGGCGCCATGCCGGTGCTCACCGCGCGCCTGGATGAAGTCCAGCGCACGAGCTTGGGGTCTGCGATCCGCGACAGCCCGCGCCGTCACGCCGCGGCCCACGCGGGCATCAGAACGGGATGCCGTCGAAGTCCGCCGCGCCGCCGGCGGAGTCCTCGAAGTCCCCGCCGCCGCCCGAACTCCGGGCTCCCCGGCCGCCGCCGCCGCCGCCTTCTCCCGCTTCGCGGCCGCCGACGAACTGGAAGTTCTCGATGACCACCTCGAGCTTGTTGCGCTTCTGGCCCGTCGCCTTGTCCTCCCACTGGGAGTACTGGAGCCGCCCTTCGATCATCAGGGGCCGACCCTTGCCCGCGTACTGGCCGAGGACCTCGGCCTGGCGACCCCACGCCGTCAGGTCGACGTAGCACGTCTCCTCGCGCTTCTCCCCGTTCACGGTGAAGGTCCGGTTGACGGCCATGCCGAGCTTGGCGACCGACTGGCCGCCTCCGACTTGCCGGACCTCCGGGTCGCGGGTGAGGTTGCCGAGGAGGATCACCTTGTTGAAGTTGGCCATGTTGGATGCTGTGCGTGCGGTCTCGAGACGAGCCCGCGGATCGTAGCGGACCGATCGGCGCCAAGGTATCCTTCGCCCCACGCCGAGCGGCCGGTTCCGGCCCGCCGCCACGCCCACGCACCCGACCGAAGCCACGACACCGAGGACGAACCCCGATGGAGCGACCTGCGATCGAACGCCGCCGCGCACCCCGCGCCCAGGCCGAGTTTGCGATCCACCTGGCCGAGCGCGGCGAGAAGCGCCCTGCCGCGCTCCAGGACCTCTCGACCGGCGGCCTCCGCTGCCACCACGGCGAGGCGATCCGTGAGATGACGCTCGTCGAGATCGGCCTGACGCTGCCCGAGCAGACCGAAGTCCACACCGTGCGCGGCGCCGTGGTGCGCTGCGCCAAGCTGCGCGGCCAGAATCCACCGACCTACGAAATCGCGATCTTCTTCACCGAGGTGTCACCGGCCTGCCGGGCCGCGATCGCGCGCTACGTCGCGGAGAGCACCCCGGTCTGACGGTGCGCGCCGGTCGCTGACCGGGTGAGCGGGCGCGCGACGGACGGTCACGACCGGACGCGCGCCGCGAGGTAGCGCGGTCGACCCTCGAGATCGTCGAGGAGCTCGATGTCCTCGAGCGCGCCGCAGGCCTGGAAGGCCGCCAGCGACGCAGCCTCAGCCCCTGCACCGGTCTCGCAGAGCACGGGGGCACCGGCCGACGCCCGCGCCGCAAGGCCGGCCGCGATCGCTGCGTAGGGTTCTCCGGGACGCCCGGACGGCGTCCAGAGCGCGAGGCCCGGCTCGTAGCGAGCGACGTCGGCCGCCACCAGTTCGGGCCGGGCCGGGTCGACGTAGGGGGGATTCGAGACGACGCCATCGAACGGAAGCTCGGCACCGAGCGGCTCCCACCAGCTTCCGACCACCAACCGGATGCGGTCCGTGAGGCCGTGACGCGCGACGTTGCGTCGCGCCACGGCGAGGGCTTCGGGGCTGACGTCGACGGCCGTCACCTGGAGTTCCGGCCGGGCCTTCGCGAGCGCGATCGCCACGGCCCCACTCCCGGTCCCGAGGTCCACGACGCGCCGCGCGTCGGCATCCAGCCGCGCGAGCGCCAGATCGACGAGCCCTTCCGTCTCGGGACGCGGGATCAGGACCGCCGGCCCGACTTCCAGCTCGTGACCGTGGAACTCCCAAGTCCCCACTAGGTGCGCCACGGGCTCGTGGCGCGCCCGACGTGCCACGAGCGCACGCAGTGCGTCGAGCTCCTCGGCGCTCAGGGGCCGGTCGTGCGCGAGGTAGACCTGCAGCCGCGTCAGACCCAGCACGTGCTGCATCAGCAGCTCGATCGAGCGCCGCGGAGCGTCGACGCCCTGGCGTTCGAACCA
>JBEAPQ010000079.1:0-3660 GCA_041164325.1 Planctomycetota bacterium
GCGCGTGACTCCGCTGGCGTCCGTCCCTCCGCCGGAGCGCTGGCCTGACTGGACCGCGCACGATGCGCAGGCGTGGCCCCGCCGCGTCGAACGCAACTACGCGCTCGTGCCGACGATCTGCTTCAACTGCGAGGCGGCTTGCGGCCTCGTCGCCTACGTCGACAAGAAGGACGGCGAAATCCGCAAGGTGGAGGGCAACCCCTTCCATCCGGGATCGCGGGGCCGGAACTGCGCCAAGGGGCCGGCGACCATCAACCAGGTCCACGATGCGGACCGCATCCTCTACCCGTTGAAGCGCGTCGGTCCGCGCGGCTCGGGCGAGTTCGTCCGCGTGAGCTGGGACGACGTGCTCGACGACATCGCCGGTCGGATGCGGAAGGCGATCCAAGACGGGCGGCTGACCGAGATCATGTACCACATCGGCCGACCGGGGGCCGACGGCTACATGGACCGCGTCCTCCAGTCCTGGGGCGTCGACGGACACAACAGCCACACGAACGTCTGCTCGGCATCCGCGCGTCTCGGCTACACGCTGATGGTCGGGCACGACCGTCCGTCTCCCGACTACGCGAACGCACGGTTCATCCTGCTGATCAGCGCGCACCTCGAGACGGGGCACTACTTCAACCCGCACGCCCAGCGCATCCAGGAAGCGAAGATGAACGGTGCGCGGATCGCCGCGTGCGACATCCGCCTCTCCAACACGGCGAGCCTCGCCGACCACTGGCTCCCCACGCGTCCCGGCACCGAGGCGATGATGCTGCTCGGGATGTGCCGGGTCATCCTGGACGAGGGCCTGCAGGACGACGGCTTCCTGGAGACGTGGTCCGACTGGCGGGGCTGGCTGGCCGCCCACGGCCGCGAGGGCGGCAGCTACGCCGACTTCCTGGTGAGTCTGAAGGACCACTACGCGTCGATCACCCCCGCTTCTGCAGCCGCCGAGTGCGGCCTGCCGGAGGAACAGCTCGTCACCGTGGCACGCGAGATCGCGGCCGCCGGATCACGCTTCTCGGCGCACGTGTGGCGCAACGCCGCGTCCGGCAACGAGGGTGGCTGGGAGGTGGCGCGCTGCCTGCAGCTCCTCACCACGCTGGTCGGTGCCGTCGGCACGGTGGGCGGCACGAACCCCAACGGCTGGAACAAGTTCGTCGCCAAGCCGTTCAAGTCGCCGCCTCCGCAGCAGGTCTGGAGCGAGCTGCTCTACCCGCGCGAATGGCCCCTCGCCCACCACGAGCTCAGCTTCCTGCTCCCGCACCTGCTGAAGACCGGGCGCGGCCGCATCGACACCTACTTCACGCGCGTCTACAACCCGGTCTGGACCAACCCCGATGGCCTGGTCTGGATCGAGGCCCTGCGCGATGAAGCCCTGGTCGGCTGCCATGCCGCGCTGACCCCGACCTGGAACGAGACCGCCCGCTGGGCGGACTACGTGCTGCCGATGGGCGTGGCCACCGAGCGCCACGACCTGATGAGCCAGGAGACCCACGCGGCCCAGTGGATCGGATTCCGGCAGCCCGTCATGCGCCGCTACCTCGAGATGCAGGGCCAGCAGGTCGAGTGGACCTGGGAGGCGAATCCGGGCGAGGTCTGGGAGGAGGACGAGTTCTGGATCGCGCTGTCCTGGCGCATCGATCCGGACGGATCACTCGGCATCCGCCAGTGGTTCGAGTCCCCCTACCGCCCGGGTGAGCGGATCACCATCGACGAGTACTACCGCTACATCTTCGAGAACTCGGTGCCCGGCCTGCCCGAGGCGGCCGCAGCGGAAGGAATCTCGCCGCTGGAGTACATGAAGCGGCACGGGTCGTTCCTCGTGAAGGAAGACGTCTACGAGAGCTTCAAGGCGCCGCTCGCACACGACGTTCTCGAGAAGGCCGAGTCCGTCGATGCGGCGGGCCAGGTGCGCGTCGGCGGTCAGATCGTCGGCGTCGTCGACGAGGACGGTGTGGCCTGTGCTGGGTTCCCGACCCCCAGCCGCCGGATCGAACTCCACGCCTCCGTGCTCACCGAGTGGAAGTGGCCCGAGCACGCGGACCCCGGCTACATCCAGAGCCACGTCCACGAGTCGCAGCTGGATCGCTCCAGGAACGAGTTCGCGCTGGTGTCGACGTTCCGGCTGCCCACGCTGATCCACACGCGCTCCGCCAACTCGAAGTGGCTGACGGAGCTGTCCAACACCAACCCCGTGTGGATCCACACGTCGGACGCCGCGCGGCTCGGCGTCGGGACCGGCGACCTCGTCCGCGTCTCGACGCGCATCGGCTACTACGTCAACAAGGTCTGGGTGACCGAAGGGATCCGCCCGGGCGTCGTCGCGTGCAGCCACCACATGGGACGGTTCCGCCAGAAGGGCGAGGAGAGCGCCACCAACCGCTGGCAGCAGCACGAGAGCGACATGCAGGAAGTCGCGCCCGGCCAGTGGAGGATCCGACGCTCGGGCCAGGTCTCGGCCTTCGACAGCAACGACCCGGACAGCCGCCGCGTGTGGTGGCGCGACGGTGGCGTGCACCAGAACTTCACGTTCCCGGTGCAGCCCGACCCGATCTCCGGCATGCACTGCTGGCACCAGAAGGTGACCGTCGAGAGGGCCGCTGCCGACGACCGCTACGGCGACACGTTCGTCGACACGAACAAGTCGATGGAGGTGTTCGAGGAGTGGCGTGCCCGCGCACGGCCCGCGCCGGGCCCGGACGGATTGCGCCGACCCCTGCAGTTCAAGCGGGTCGTCCGCCCGGCGGAACACACGTTCCGCCTGCCGTGACCCGCTCGGGGCTTCCCCGGAACCCAGGCGCCACGGCACGCACCGCGGCGTCCGGGTGGGGCGGGCTGCGGCCCAACCGGCCTCAACGGTGGCAGGAGTTGCAGTCCGATCCGTTGTCGACGTGTGGCAACGGAGCGCCGAGGCCGTGGCAGAGCCGGCAGTTCATGCTGGCGACGTGGTCGGCAGGCTTGGGCGCAGCCATCCTGTGGCTCGGTGTCCCCTTGTGGCAGGTTGCGCACGAGCCCGTCAACAGCGGTTCGTGACACCCGACGCAGTGGGTGCTGCGCGCACCGCCCCACGATCCGGAATGGGACAGCGGGCGGGTCTCCTGGTGACACCGGTCGCACGACTCGGTGCGATGGCAGGCCGCGCAGCTGTCACGATCGATGCTGGCCTGGATGCCGTGACCGCGGAGCCGGAACTGGTTCGTGTGGCTCGCCGGCTGGACGTCCTGGTGGCAGCTCTGGCACGACTGTTCCGTGTGACACATCGCGCAGTCCTGCACGCGTTCGTCGAGCCGCGCCCTGGAGATCGCGCCGTGGGTCCGCATCCAGTTGCGGCTGTGTGTCGGCGGCGCCCGGTCGATGGCGTACTCGGTATGGCACGTCGTGCACGCGTTCGGCTTCGCCTGTTGGTCATGGCACTGCATGCAGGCCTCCATCGAGACCTGGACGTCCGCCAGGATCCTGTCCGTCGCTTCGATCGCACCGTGACACGCGGCGCAGTCGAGCTCGGCTTCCTCCACGTGCCGGAGGTGCGAGAAGATCGTCTCCTCGGCCAGCCGTGACAGGCTCCGCGCGATGTACCGCCCCCCTTCGTCGAACAGCGTCGCCAAACGCTTCTCGGGAGGTGTGTCTTCATCCTCCATCGAGTCATGGCACAGCATGCATCCGGCCACG
>JBEAPQ010000080.1:0-9636 GCA_041164325.1 Planctomycetota bacterium
TTCGAGATGCAGCGTGCCATCCGCCCGCATCCGCGGGAATGGGGCTGTCAGCCTGCCGTCCATCGCGCAGCGGTAAGGGGCGTTCGCCCCGGGCCGTGCGACATGGATGCGGAAGATGCCATCCCCGTCGAGGAGGACGGGGACCGGACCTCCGCCCTGCGGATCGACGGAGGGATGCTCGGCACGGCAGAGCATGGCGAGCGCCCACGCGGCCGTGGCTGGATGGACGCCATCCGTGCGCGCATGCATCGGCTCCGCCACCGGAGGGAGCAGAGAGCAGCCAGCGGTCGCCGCGCTGGCGAGGACCAAGGCAGTGGCGCGAACTCGTGTGGCGAAGGTCGACATGCAGCTCTCCTGCTTGCCTTCGTCGTCGTCACGGTCGACACGTCCGAAATGCATCGTCGCCGATGTGTCCACAGTCCCGACACCACCGGTCTCGGAGCGGGACGCCGGGACAGCGAGGCAGAACTGAAGGACCTTCGCCGCTAACCTCCCCGCCCCTTGTCCTGCCTCCGACGCACAGCACTCGGCGCTGCGATCCTCGGCGTCTCGCTCCAGGCGCAGCGCCCGGAGCACGCCCCCGAGCGGCTCGCTGCGGGCACGGAGATCACGGTCGACGCCGTGCTTTCGGAGCCGATCTGGGCGTCGGCCGTGCCGATCACGGAGTTCACGCAGGTCGTCCCGATCGAGGGCGGTGCACCGAGCGTCGCGACGCGTCTCCGGGTGGTCTACGACGAGGATGCGCTCTACCTCGGCCTCGAGTGTCTGGATGACCCGGCCAACGTGCGTGCGCGCCTGAACCAGCGGGATGCCCGGCTCGATCCGGACGACCGCGTCGAGTTCTGGTTCGACACGTTCGACGACCAGCGGTTCGGCTACTGGTTCCAGATCGGAGCCGCGGGGAGCCTCGGTGATGCGCTGCTCGCCGATGGCGGGGACTCGTTCAACAAGAGCTGGGACGGCATCTGGAACGCCGCGGCGCGGCAGACGGCGACGGGCTGGGTCGCCGAGATCGAGCTGCCGTTCAAGACGCTGGCATTCCGTCCGGGTCATTCCCGCTGGGGCTTCAACGTCCGCCGCTTCCGCAAGGCGAACGACGAGGAGCTGCGCTTCGCCGCCGGGCAGGTGGCCTACAGCTTCTTCAATCTCGCCGAAGGTGGTGCCCTGGTCGGCATGCACGGCATGCAGCAGGGGATCGGACTCGACGTCGTGCCCTACGCGAAGGCCTCCGGTTCGGACGCCGATCCCGACCCGGACTTCGACTTCGGTTCGGACCTGCGCTACCGCCTGACCCCGTCGCTCGGGTTCCAGCTGACCTGGAACACCGACTTCGCGGAGACCGAGGTCGACCAGCGGCAGGTCAACCTGACGCGTTTCCCGCTGTTCTTTCCCGAGAAGCGCGCGTTCTTCCTCGAGGACGCCGGGCTGTTCGAGTTCGGCGCGCCGTCGAGGCGTCGCGACACAGTGCCGTTCTTCTCGCGTCGGATCGGACTGGCCGACGGAGACCCGGTACCGATCCTGATGGGCTCACGCGTCGCAGGCCGGGTCGATGACTGGAGCATCGGCATGCTGCAGGTCGTCCTCGACGAGGAGGCCGACGTGCCCGAGCGGGGTGTGGGCGTGGCCCGCGTGATGCGCAACCTCGGCGGCGGGAGCGCCGTGGGCGCGATCTACACCGGCGGGCGCCCGGACGCGCGCGGCGGCGCATCCACGTTCGGCATCGACTACCGGCTGAACGACACGCGGGCCTTCGGCCCCGGACGCAGCGGCAGTCTGTGGGCCTACGCGATGGGAACCCAGGTCGACGGCGAGGGCGGCGAGGGTGCGAGCTACGGCCTGGAAGCGAACTACCGCAGCACGAACTGGAGCCACTCGGCCTACGCGCACCACGTGGATGACGGCTTCGAGCCCGAGCTGGGCTTCGTGCAGCGCACGGGGATTCGTCGGTATCGGCTCGACTCCCGCTACACGTGGCGCACCGAGGACCCGGGTCCGCTCCGCAGCGCGACGTGGCGCCTGTCGCCGACCTTCACGACGACCGACGAGGACACGCTCGATTCGTGGGCCGTTCCGTGGCGTTGGTTCGAGCTGGTCTTCGACACCAACGATGCGATCGAGTTCGAGACGCACCGGATCTTCGAGCGGATCCCGGCGCCCTTCTCGCTCCGCGGCCGTGAGGTGCCGGCCGGTGACTACGAGATGACCCGGCACTTCTTCACCGTCGAGACTTCGGAGCGGCGCGCACTCCGTGCGGCTCTCCGCGGCGAGATCGGAGACTTCTACGACGGCGAGGTCGCGCGACTCCGCTGGTCGGCGACATGGCTCCCCTCGAGCCTCGTCGAGCTGGCCGGGAGCTACGACGAGTACGACGTCCAGCTGCCCTCGGGGTCGTTCACGACGCGCGTGACGGAGGCCCGTGTCGACGTCACGCCGAGTCCCTGGCTCGCGTTCCGCAACCTCGTCCAATACGACACCGCGTCGAAGGACTTGAGCCTGCAGAGTCGGCTCCGTTGGATCCTCGAGCCCGGACGCGAGCTGTTCCTGGTCGGCGTGCTCGGCTGGGATCGGCCCGAGGGGGCCGACGGTCCGCTGGTCCCGGCTGACCAGGAGGTCGCCGTGAAGCTCGTCTACACGATCCGGTTCTGATCCCGGGCCGCCGCTGGCCGGATCCGGCAGCCGTCGAGCGGGAAGGCCCTGAGGTCGAACGAGCCTCCCGAGCCGAGCGCTCCGATCCAGCACCATTCGCCGGGCCACGTCTGGCTGCAGTCGGTCGGGCTCGGCAAGGGCTCGCCGCCCGGATGGGCATGGAACAGGCCGAGCACACGGAGTCCCCGATCCCGGGCGGCCCCCTCGACCCGCACGAACTCCAGGGGGTCGATCGTGAACGAGCGCTCCGGCGCCTCGCTGGTGTTGCGGAGACGCGCGTATTCCGTTCCGCGGCCGACGGTCCCGAGCACGAGGCCGACGGCCTCGTGCGGGGCTGCTTCCTGCGCGTGGGAAGCCATCGCAACCCGGACGCTGGGCTCGACGTTTGGGCTCACGCCCGCGATGCTGCCGACCCCGACGCCCGCGGGGAAGCCCGGGCTCCCTCCGATGTATCCCTACGGCACCCCGGATCCCCACGACTGCGCCCCGCATGGTCCTCTTTCCCCGCCGCTCGCGCGGGCGACGACGAGCGCGTCCGTGGACGCGGAGACGGTGCGTGCGCTCGGCGTACGTGCGCGCCACGACGAGTTCTACGCGCGCTACGGCCATCCGAACGCACGTGCGTTCGAAGCCGAACTCGCGCGTCTGGAAGGCGCCGAGGGTGCCGTGTCGTTCGCCAGCGGCATGGCGGCCATGCACGCCGTGATCTGCGGTCTCGTGTCCCAAGGTGAGCGGGTGCTGATCGCCGAGCAGGTCTACGGAGGAACCGTGGGGCTCGCGGTCGCGGATCTGCCGCGCTTCGGGATCGAGGTCGAGTGGTTCGACGCGTTCGACCCGAGCACCCTGCGCGCGGCGCTCGAGCGACCGGCTCGGCTCTGCATCGTCGAGACACCGGTCAATCCGACGCTGCGCGTCGTCGATCTTGCGGGCGTCGCGGCCGCGTGCCGCGAAGCGGGTGCGGTCAGCCTCGTCGACGCGACCTTCGCGCCGCCGCCGGTGCAGAGGAGCCTCGACCACGGCGTCGACCTGGTGCTGCACTCGGCGACCAAGTTCCTCGGCGGGCATTCGGACGTGCTGGCCGGCGTCGTCGCTGGCCCGCACCGGCTGCTCGGACCGATCGAGGCCTTCCGGGCCCGGACGGGGGGACTCCTCGCGCCTGACCCGGCCTGGTTGCTCTGCCGCTCCGCCGCGACGCTCGCGCTGCGGGTGGAGGCCCAGCAGGCCGCCGCCGCAGCGGTGGCGACGCAGCTGCAGGCGGCGGCGCGGAGTGGCATCGCCCCGATCGACGCCGTGCACTACCCGGGTCTCGATGACCATCCCGATGCCGACGTCGTCCGGCGGCAGATGGCGGGGGGTGGGGCGCTGTGCAGCTTCGAGGTCCGGGGCGGGCTCGACGCGGCGGTCCGGATGTTCGACTCCCTGCGCGTCGTGGCTCGCGCACCTTCGCTGGGAGGCGTCGAATCGCTCGCCAGTCTCCCGGCCCATTCGACGCACGCCGGGCTGAGTCCCGAAGAGCGCGCGCGGCGCGGGATTGCGGCGGGCCTCGTCCGGATCTCGGTGGGGCTGGAGGGGGCCGATCGCATCGTCTCCGACCTGCTCCAGGCCCTGGGCGCGGGGCGATGAACGCACCGATCGCGCCCGCCGTCATGGAATGGTGGCGCGGTGTAGCTAAGATCCGCCGGCCCGCACGGGCCCCTGAGCCCCTCCGTAGACCATGCTGAACCTCCGCAAGCTGCCTCTGGCCCTCGGCCTTCCCGCGGCGTTCCTCGCCGGCCTGACCGCGGACCCGGTGTTCGCCCCCACGCAGAACGCGGCCCCGCACACCGCTGTCGTCGACATCGACCGTGTGCTCAAGGCCTACCCCGGCGCCGAGGCCCGCCAGGAAGAGTGGAAGGCGATGGAGGCCAGCTTCCAGGTGCAGATGGACGGCCTGAAGGCGCAGGCCCAGGAAGCCGGCGCCCAGCGCGATGGCTTCGACGAGGGCACGAAGGAGCGCGCGACCGCGGACCTCCAGTACCAGCTCAAGCGGCTCCAGTATGACGAGACGCTGAAGATCTTCTCGGCGCAGGCAGACGAGTTCCGCGCGAAGATCGCGCTCGACCTCTACGGCGAGATCCGTCGAGGCATCGCCGAGTTCTCGAAGGAGAAGGGCATCGGCGCGGTGCTGCGTTCCCGGGCCGACAACCCGGCGCTGCCGGTGACGGCCCGTCTCGACGCCAACCAGCAGCGCGATCTGCTCTTCCATGACGCGTCGATCGACGTCACCGAGGACGTGATCCGGTTCATGAAGACCTGGAAGCCCGACGGCGGAAAGTGACGGCCGCCACCCGACGCTGCCCCAGCCGACGCACCAACCCGAGGACGACGAGGACGTCTTGACGAGACCCCAGCGGACCCTGGCACGCGAGATCGAGTTTCGCGGTGTCGGACTGCACACCGGGCAGGAAGCCCGCATGGTCCTCAAACCTGCGGAGGCTGGGACCGGCGTCGAGTTCGTCCGCACCGACCTTGCGGAGGAGCCGACCGTGCGTGCGTCGGGAGCCTACCTGAAGACCCGGGAGCGGCGGACTTGCCTGCACCACGGTCAGGCAGAGGTGTTCACGGTCGAGCACCTGCTCGCGGCGCTCTACGCGATGCAGATCGACAACGTGGAAGTCCACGTCGACTCCGAGGAGATGCCGGGCATGGATGGCTCGGCGAAGGACTTCGTCGAGGCGATCCGGGGAGCCGGCGCCGTCGAGCAGCGGGCGTCGCGCAGCGTGTTCCGCGTCGAAGAGCCGATCTACCTCCGCGAGGGGGACGCATCGATCGCGGTGCTGCCCGGCGAGGGCGGGTTCACGATCGACTACAACCTCGACTTCCCGGAGACGGTCCCGGTCGGCGGGGCCCGCCGGCAGGCGGTGTCCTTCCAGGTGACGCCCGACGTGTTCACCGAGCAGATCGCTCCGGCGCGGACGTTCGTGTTCGAGCACGAGGTCGAACACCTCGTTGCGGCCGGACTCGGCAAGGGAGCCAACTACCAGAACACGCTGGTGATGGGTTCCGAGGGGCCGAAGGAGAACGCGCTGCGCTGGCCGGACGAGTTGGCGCGCCACAAGCTTCTCGATGTGATCGGCGACCTGTCGCTGGTCGGCGTCGACCTGGATGCGCACGTCATCGCATCCCGGTCGGGGCATTCGCTGAACATGAAGCTCGTGCAGCGCCTCGTCGAGGAGATCGAGGCGCGCGAGAACGCGGGAGACTTCGCCCACGACAGCGGTCTCGAGATCCGCGAGATCCTGAACCTGCTGCCGCACCGCTACCCGTTCCTGCTGATCGATCGTGTGATCGAACTCGACGGTTTCCGGCGCGCGGTCGCGATCAAGAACGTCTCGATCAACGAGCCGTTCTTCCAGGGGCACTGGCCGGGCCAACCGATCATGCCCGGTGTGCTCCAACTGGAGGCGATGGCGCAGCTGGCCGGAGTCCTCCTGCTCCGCAAGCTCGAGAACACCGGCAAGCTGGCCGTCCTCTGGAGCATCGACAAGGTCAAGCTCCGGGGAGCCGTCGTGCCGGGTGACCAGCTTCGCATCGAGGTCGACACGATCCGCGCGAAGCCGACGCTCGGGCACGTCCAGGCGCGGTGCAAGGTCGGCCACAAGCTGATGGCCGAAGCCCAGCTGAAGTTCACGCTGATCGACGCGTGATGGAATCCGTCGCGGACCGAGCCGCCGTGCCCCCCTCGGCAATCGCTGCGCGAGCGCGTGGGGTGGGGGAGCCGCGGTGACGGTGCGGGTGGCGGTCGTGGGCTACGGCCACCTCGGCAGGCACCATGCGCGCCTGCTCGGTGAGATCGCCGACGCGGACCTCGTGGCGGTTGCGGAGTCTCGCGCGGAGGCAGCCGACGAGGCCCGCGCGAAGACGGGCGTCGAGGTCTTCGCGGACTATCGGGACCTGATCGGGCGCGTCGATGCGGTTTCGGTGGTCGTGCCGACGCAGGGGCACCGGGAGGTCGCGGGCTTCTTCCTGGAGAACGGCGTCGACGTCCTCGTCGAGAAGCCGATCACGCCGACCGCGGCCGAGGGGCGTGCGCTCGTCGAGATCGCCCGTCGCCACGGCCGGATCCTGCAGGTGGGCCACATCGAGCGCTTCAACCCAGCGTTCCGCGCGCTGCGTGAACAGGGGATCGAGCCGCGCTACGTCGAAGCGCAGCGGCTGGCGCCGTTCACGTTCCGCAGCGTTGACGTCGGGGTCGTGCTCGATCTGATGATCCACGACCTGGACCTCGTGCTGTCCCTGTTCGGCGACGACGTCGTCGATGTGCAGGCGTTCGGCGGGTCGGTGTTCACGCCGTCCGAGGACATGGCGAGCGCGACTTTGCGGTTCGGAAGCGGAGCCGTGGCGCAGCTGACGGCGAGCCGCGTCGCGCTCAAGCCTCTTCGCCGGATGCGCACGTTCTCGCGCGATGCCTACGCGAGCATCGACTTCGCGGAGCAGAACGGGGTGCTGATCCGCAAGAACCCCGGCTGGGACTTCGGTCAGCTCGACATGTCGCGCATCGATCCTTCGAAGATCGACGACCTCTGGAAGTTCGTCTTCGAGGGTCTGCTCCGCGTCGATCGCTACGCCGCCGAGAACGCGAACCCCCTGCGCGACGAGCTGGCGTCGTTCGTCGAGGTCGTCCGGGAGCGGGGGGCCCCGGTCGTCTCCGGAGAGGCCGGTGCTGCGGCGGTCGAGTTGGCGGACCGGATACTCGCCGCGATCCGCAAGCACCCCTGGTGACTCGGGGCGGGCTGCGCCGCGCTCTGGCGGCTCTCCCGCCGGAGCCCGCGGTGCGAGCGGACGTTCGCGGACGCGGTCCCGCCTTGCCTCCGGTTGGTTTCTCTCCGGTTGCTGCGTCCCGCGGTGGGGATACGCTTCTGCGCGAGTCGCCAACAGGCTGCAGCGTCCGTGGTCGGCCGCGAGCAAGAGGTGAACCAATGCCTTTCTCACGGGGGCCGATCCCCGGAACGAGGCGACACCGGGAGGCATCTGCCCGCCCGGCGTCCAATCTTCCGGCTGGGGGTCCCCACCTGGGGTCTCGAGGTTCAACCAGCTCCCGTCCCGCACGGCGCAACGTGGCTCTGGTACTCCGATCCTGCGCCCCTCGCGCGGCCACAAGCCGTGCGAGGGGCGTAGACGTTTCAGGGGCGTTCCGTCGGGCCGCGGGCTGACGACCGGCGCGTCGATCGCTACGATCCCGCCGGTCACCTGTGCGATCCCCGGGGCGGTTCCTGGTCGGGGTCGGGAGGGGTGGCGGCCGCTCCGCTGGGGTGGTCCCGGGCGCGCCATGCCAGGCACGGGGTGGTTGCGTCGTCGCATCGACGGAGTCTCGCGCAGCAGCCATGGTTCGTTTCCTGCTCGGTGTCTTGTTCGCGTTCGGCCTCTGGTGGGGCTACGAGCGGTTCCTCGAGTCCCCGGTGGACGCGGCGGGACAGAGACTGGATGCGTCCGAGTTCCTCGGTGGAGCGGGCGTCCCGGTGGTCGACCAACCGCCGGCATCCGTGCCGGACGCCGTCGCGGTGCGGAGCCCAGCGACCGTGGAGCCGGCCCTGTCCGCGCCTCTGGTCGGATTCGGAGCGGCGGAAGGGCTCTCCGGGGCCGCGAGGGATGCGGCTGTCGCGTCTGCGGTCCGGGCCGCCCAGGCCGCCGCGAGCCTCGATGAGGCGATCGATGCGCTCGGCGCGGACAACGCGTTCCTGCGCGTCCGGGAAGGCAGGGAGCTCGCCGTCGCGGTCGCCGGGCGCGTCGGGCAGCTTCCGGCGTGGGAGGCGGTCCGGACTTCGACTCGGCTCATGGAATCGGCGATGCGCGGTCCGATCGGTCGTGATCGACCCGAAGCGATCGCCGCCTTCGACGAGTTGGCGCGTCGTCACGACCGTCTCGTGCGTGCGACGGTGTTCAACCCGGGCGACCTGACGGGAGCGCGGAGCTACGAGGTGCAGCCGGGCGACGTCCTCGTGCGGATCGCGAAGCGCCTGCGCGAGAACCTCGGGGTGCGCGTCGAGTCCGGCACTCTGCAGGTGGTCAACGGGATCGATCCACGGCGTCTCCGGGAAGGCCAGGTCCTGAAGTGCCCGGTCGATCCGATCCGCACCGTCGTCCACAAGGAGAGCTTCGTCGTCGCGGTCTACGTCGGCGACATCCTGGTGCGCACCTACTGGTGCGCCCACGGCAAGGCGGACAGCCCGGGCCATCAGACCGAGACCCCGGAGGCTGTGTTCACGATCGGCGAGAAGATCGAGAACCCGGACTGGCACTACGGTGGTCGGGTCGTGCCGTTCGGGCACCCGGACAACCCGCTCGGCACGCGTTTCGTCCGCTTCGAGAACCCTGCCTACTCGGGTCTCGGCATCCACGGCACGAGTGAACCCGCTTCGATCGGCACGATGGCGTCGCTCGGATGCGTTCGTCTCGATCTGCCGGCGATCGAGGAGTACTTCCTCCTGGTGCCGCGCGGGACCGAGGTCGAAGTCCGCCGCTGACGTGCGGGCGGGCTGAGCGGGTCACGCGGGACCCGGCGGCTTTCGAGCGACGCTCCGGGGACGGGGGCTCGCAGCCTGTGACGAAATCAGTCTACAGGCTGCGACGTGCTTGCTTTGCGACGGCTGTCGCCGTCGCGGAGAGGCCGTGACTCAATAAAGTCACAACCTCTCGGAGGCTGTGACCAAATCAGTCTACAGCCTCCGAGTTGTTGGCTTGGCAGCCGCATCGCGGCTGCGGGAGAGCCCGTGACGACATTTCGTCACAGGCTCTCCGTCGTGTGACGCGCGTCGCTGCGGCCTGTCACAGCCTGTGTCGAATTCAGTCGACAGGCTTTGACGCGCTTGCTTGGCGGCCGCCCCGCGGCCGCGGGAGAGTGTGTGACGAGACTTCGACACACACCCCCACAGCCTGTCAGTCGGTGCGCACGAGGTCGGACGCGAACAACGCATCCTTCGTACGCAGCCCTCGGTAGCCCTCCCGCAGCAC
>JBEAPQ010000081.1:0-5611 GCA_041164325.1 Planctomycetota bacterium
TGATCGCCTGCAGGTACTTGATCGCGACCTGGCGGTTCTCGATCGAGTCCGAGTCGAGCAGGACGATCAGCAGGGGAACGAGCGCTCCGCCCCGATGCTCGCGGACGGCGCCGACCGCTGCGTCGAAGAGGTCGGACTCGCTGCCTCCTAGCGCGACCAAGCGGTCCGCGAGGCCGTCGGCCTGGAGCAGGTCCAGTCCCTCGTAGACGGCAAGGCGTCCCTGCTCGCCCTTCGGAAGCGCGCGGTCGACCAGCTTGCTCAGGCTGTCGCGGGTCGACAGCATGCGGAGTGCGGCGGCGAGCTCGTTCTTGACGCCCTGGTCGCCCTCGGCGTCCAGGCGCGTGCTGAGCGCGAGTGCGGCCTCGTGGATGCCGAGGCGGCCGAGCGCGCGAGCAGCGAAGATGCGGACGTTGCGGTTGCCGTGGTTGAGGGCGGCGATCATCGCCTGCGCGGCCGTGTCGCTGCCGTTCTCGGCGATCGCGCGCGCGGCGTTGGCCGCGACGACGCCGTTGTCGGAGCCGAGCAGCGGGAGGATCAGCGGCTCGTGCCGCGGCTCGGAGATCGTGACCAGCGCCCGTGCCAGCATCTCGCGGAGCGCCTTCTGCTCCTTGGGATCGGCTGCGGCCTCGGCGATGACCGGCACCAGGGACGGGCCGATCTCGTCGACGAGCTTCTGCAGCACGAGGGCCTGCGTCTGCGGATCCTTCTCGGTGCGCAGCGTCGCGAGGAACGGGGCCGTGTGCTCGCGGAGGTTGCCGGTGAACGGGTAGACCTTGATCTTCGGTGCGCGGTCGTAGCGGTAGTAGGTCGTCAGCATCAGGATGCCGAGCGCCGTCTGGTAGATGCGTCCACCCTGCGCACCGTGGGCGCGGTCGGGCTGCCACGAACCAGCGTAGGCGGAGCCCCGGTTGGTCTCCTGCAGCTCGAGAAGCGCCTCCTTCAGCGCCTTGTTCCAGGCCTTCCACTGCTTGCCGCCGACCTGGAACATCGAGAGCGTCCCGTAGTACCAGTAGTAGAAGTCCGGGTTCTGCTTGGTCGGCAGCTGCTCGAGGAGCCGCCACGCCGGCATCGCGATCTTCGGCGTGTGGGCCTCCTGGCCGAGGAACAGGCGGCTCGTCATCCCGGCCGCCGTCAGGCGCAGGTTCTCGGGCGCGAGTCCCGGACGGTTCGTGTAGCCGACCTGGTAGTAGCCGGGCATCGTCACCGCATCGAGGAAGCGGATCGCGTCGCGGAAGCCGACCACTTCGAGGTTCGCCTTGAATCCCGCGTTGAGCGCCATGACGACCCAGCCGACGACGGACGTGTCGCCCGCCTGCCGCGCGTCGTAGCGCCAGCCACCCCCGTTCAGGTCCTGCGCGAACGCGATGTAGTCGAGGGCCAGCTGGGCTGCTGCGCCGAGCGACGGGTCGTCGGTGTAGGCGAACGCCTCGCACAGCGCCTGCGTGGCGATCGCATGGCCGTACATGTAGTGCCCCGACACGGTCTCGAACTTGCCGTAGTCGATGACACGGGCCTTCAGCCACTCGACGCCACGGCGCACGGCGTCCTGGTAGTCGCCCTGGTCGGGGGTGTGGCCGGACGACACGAACGCGAGGATCGACAGCCCGGTCATCGCGATGTCCCACTCGGCGTTGCCCATCCCGGCATCGCGGGGGTCGAAGTCGCGGTGGTTGAGGACGAAGGCGCGGGAACGCCACGCGCCGTCCGGGTCCTGGGCACGGGCCAGGAAGTCGAGGCCCATGTCGATCGCGCGCTCGGTGTCCGAGCCCCCGCCGTTGGCGCGCGCCAGCTTGAGGCGGTCCGGCTTGGCCAGGACCTTGAGCTTCGCCTTGGCACTCGGGCCATCCCCGCGGCCGGGTAGGGTCGCCACTTCCGGGGCGGGTGCCGTGCGGCGGTACTGCCACTGCGCGTCGTCCTCCCAGAGCGCGCGGATCTTCAGCGTCGCGTCGAGGCGGCTGCTCGGGCTGCCCTCGGGGGAATAGCCGAACGTCTGGCGGCACAGCGGCGTGACGATCTCGAGGGCGCGGCGGCGGACCTCGGTCGTGCCGCCGAGATGCAGGATGTCGATCGCAGCCGCGACGCTCGCCACCTGGAGCGGGCGCCACGTGACCGGGATGTCTGCGTCGATGATGTAGGTGAACAGCGCGGGCGCGGCCTCGTGCCAGCCGTGCCGCTCGTCCTTGGCGGCTTCGAACGCGAGCCTTGCGACGAAGGGCAGGACGTCGGGGAAGAGCGCGTCGACGTCGGCACGACCGAGGGCGGCACGCTCCAGGTCCTTCGGGCTCGGCGACGCGATCTGCAGGACCTTGGCCCACGCCGCGACGGCGGCGCGGCAGGCCTCGGCCCGCTCGGGCGGGAGGTCGGCGTGCAGGCTGCGCCAGCCGAGGTCGCCGCCGCCCATGACCATCGTCCACATGCTGTGGCTGCGCGCGGCTCCGACGCCCAGGTGCGGGCTTCGCGACACCATGCCGCGATGGTGGCCCGGCGAGTGGTACCAGCCCTCGAACGCGCCGCGGCCGTCGACGCTGCCGCCGAGGCAGTTCTCGCCGACGCCCCCGCCGTAGCCCTCGAGCTGGACGCGGTCGGACGGTCCGCGGTTGCGCGCCACTGGCGAGATGTGGCCGAAGTAGCCGAGGTCGACCATCTCCTGGCTGTGCTTCCGCGACGCGGCGTTCATCCGCTCCTCGACCTCGAACGGCTGGAGACCGAGGACGCGGCGGTAGCGGTTGAGCACGTCGACGAACTGCCACTCGGTCGCGTCGAGGCTGAACGCGGCCTGTCCGTTGTAGATGTCGATGGCCTCCGCGAGCTGTTCTTCGACCAGCCAGCGTTCCCACGGCGTCAGCTCCTGCTGGACACGCATCAGGTCTGCGCCGCGGCCCAGCACGTCACCGATCTGGTGCGCGCGGAGCTTGAGGAGCAGCCAGAGAACGTCTTCGAGGCCGGACTGCTCACGGCCCGGCAGGTGCCGCTTGTCGCCCGTCGCGGCGCCGTCGGGACGCTGGTAGGGGTTGGGGCCGAGGCCCTTGCCCGACTCACGGACCAGGCAGGTGTCCGCCGCGGTCAACGCGGCCTCGAGTGCAGTGACGCGCGTCAGGATCGCGTGGGCATCTTGGGCGGACACGCGCGCGAGCGCTGCGCGGTCCCGTTCGACTTCGCGCTCGTAGGACTCGTAGAGATCTTCGAGCGCAGCGCGCCCAGCATCGACCTGGCCCTGCTCGGGCTTGTCGTAGCGGCTGATCAGCTGGAGCAGTTCCTCCCGGGGCTTGCGCAGCGCCTCGTAGGTCGTGAGGACCGCCGTGCGCTGCTTCTCGCTGCGCGCGTAGGACGCGAGCCAGCTGCGGACCTCTTCGTAGTCGGGGGCCAGTGCTTCGCGAATCGCGGCGGCTGGGGTGCGCAGCGCCTCGTGACCTGCTTCGCCGAGTGCGGCGAACGCCTCGAGGTTGCTCTGCTCGACGGACGGGGTGAACGGCAGGCGGACGGCATCGAGTCCGAGGCCGGCGAGAGCCGCGAGCGCATCGTCGATGGCGCGCGCGCGGTCCCTGACATCGAGCGCCAGGAACTGACCGCGGTAGCGGTGGTAGCCACCCTTGGGGACGCGCTCGCCGCGAGCCTGGGCCAGCGCTTCGTCGGTGGCGTTCTTGAGGCCGGGATCGAGCGTGCGCGCACGGGCGAGTGCCTCTTCGGCTTCGGTCCGTGCTTCGACGAGGAACAGCCAGCCGGCGGCCGCGAGTTCCTCCTGCGCGGTCCGCTCCGTTGCTGCGGCGACCTGCGCGATGCGGTCCCTCGGATCGAGCGTGCGCAGGTCGGCGAGCGCGCTGGTGCGGGCCAGCGCCTGCATCTCCAGGCTGATCGCGGCCAAGCGCCCAGATGCCTCGGCCGCCGACGCCTCTTGGGCTGCCGCGATCGCCTTGTAGGCGTCGAGGAGTTCCTGGTGCCGAAGCTCGCGGCGCAGCGCGGGTTCCGACTGTCGAGTCGCGGCCAGGTCCTGGGCGAAGCCCGGCGCGGCTGCCATCCCTGCAGCCGTGAGCCAGAGTGCGGCGAGAGGGCGGATGCCGGGTGCGACGCGCATGGGCGCGGAGGATACCGCATCCGTGCGCCAGTGCTTCGAGCGACCGATCAGCCGCGTCGGAGCTCTCGCGCGCGCTCGAGGGCGAGTTCGAGGGCGAGCAGGTTGCCGAACGCGAGGTCGTGCGGCCACTCGGGCGCACGCATCGCGGTCAGCACGTCAGCCAGCCGCTCCCGGTCGACGTGGTCGCCGAGAGCCATCGTGGACGCCTGCATCCGGTCACTGATCCGGTCGTCGGAGAGCAGGGCGAGCCGGGGACCCGAGGTCTCTTCGAGCGTGCGCGCGTAGGTCCGCTGTCCGGTGAGCTTCTTGAACGCGCGCCGGGCGAACCCGAGAGCCTCTGGTGTGAACCGCCAGGCGTTGGTCAGCGTCCGCGGCAGCGCCGGTCCGCCGCTCTCCAGCGGCAGCCTCGCGAGCCGCGGTGCGAACTGCGCGAGCACGCGGCGCGCGAATCGGTTGGAGATCCGTTCGGCGGTCGGGATGCGCAGCAGCGCCTCGAGGGCGCCCCGGGACGCCATCGGCGACAGGCAGGGCCACAGCCGGTCCGTGCTGCTCGCGATCCGCCCGTGCCACGACCGCATGCGGAGCCGCAGGTAGGTCTGGTCGAGGCGGAACGACATCGGGACCTGGCCTGTGACCGAGCGATCCGTGCGTGCGATCAGGTCTGCGAAGTGCTCGACAGCGCTCGGGCGCACGTCCGGTCCGAACAGCCCCAGGTCAGGCGCTCCGGCGGCGTAGCGCGCGCGGCTGATCGTCGCCGGATCGAGCGGTCCGGTGTGCTCCGGCGACGGTCGGAGGATCTCCCACCAGTAGCCGCGGGCGACCTCGCCGAAGGAGCCGTTCAGCGACGCGCCGAACCGTGCGCTCAGCGTCCGGTGCACGCGGAGGATGCGCGCGTAGCCGACCGCGTTGACCAGCCCGTCGGTCAGTTCGACCGCCTCGAGGACCTCGTCCGCGGTCGGCGGCGCGCCGAGCGGGAGCACGAGGTGCTGGATGCCCAGGTGCGCGGCGATCTGCTTCGAGAGCAGGACGTCCGCGCCGTCGGCTGGACCTGTGACGTTCGTCTCGATCGGCAGCCCCGCGCGCATCAGGAACCCGCACAGGAGCCGCGAGTCCCATCCCGCCGTCAGGTCCGCGACCGGGCGTTCGATCCGTGCGCCCAGTCTCGTGCACGCGTCGAGCATCGCCGTGCCGAACGTCTCGACGGCGGCGCTGCCCTGCAGCGACCCCGGCGCGAGATCTTCGGGGCTCCAGGTCCGGCCGATCGGGCGGACACCCTGGGCGGAGACGGCGAACCGCGTCGCCGGCGGGAGTGCACGGACGCTCCTCCAAGGGGTCCGATCCTCGTAGATCACGCCGGTCGCGAGGAACTCCTCGCATGCGGTGGGATCCAGCGCGTCGTCGTCGAGGGCCGCGAGCCAGAGCGCCGATCCCGCGATCGCGGTCACACCGGGGCCGACGCGGACGTGGACGTGGTGCGTGCCGATCGGGTCGGTGGCGAGCTCCGTGCCGTGCTCGTCCCCGCGCGCGAGTGCGAACGCG